>CAMWUL010000001.1 GCA_947177445.1 uncultured Lachnospiraceae bacterium
CAACGGTAACGCCGGAGCCTACGACCAGCCCCGCACCAACGGTAACGCCGGAGCCCACGGCCAGCCCTGTACCAACAGTAACGCCGGAGCCTACGGTCAGCCCCGCACCTACAGAGCCTCCGGAGCCCGGGGAGTCTTCAGCTCCTGCGGAGCCTTCCGAACCATCAGGAGGAGAAGGATCCACGGAACCCTCAAACCCTGAAGAATCAGCAGCTCCTGAGGAACCATCAGAACCGTCAGACAGTGGGGAGTCTTCTGGGGATGGGGACACCTTGGCCGGGGCGGGAAGGACAGGCACTTGAAGGGCGAACACTTGAAGCGCGGAGATTTGAAGGACAGTAGTGCGGATCCGGGGGGATATCGGGAACGATTTGAGACGTATCGGGACATTCTGTCAAAAAGACCCGACTGCAGCAGTGCAATTCGGCGATTGGAGCAGGAAAAAAATCTTCCGGACCCTGCCAGATTATACCTGTATGGGTTTGTGCCGGCAATCCTGGATTTTACGGATTGGACACTGAAGCAGGCCATCCGCACAGGAAAGCAAAGACTTTACTTTCTCAGCAGAGACGGCTGGCAGATGTATCTGACCGCCCAGCATTTGACCAGGCAAAGGGAGCTTCCCATAGAATGCCGTTACCTGCATGTATCCAGATACTGTCTGCGCCTGCCGGAATATCACCTGGATTTTCGTCAGGGAATGGACAAGATGTGTGTGGGCGGCATCGATGTAACTCTTGAGCGGATCCTGAAGCGCGGAGGGCTGACGAAGGAGGAAGCGGAGGAAATCGCCGGGCGGATGGGATGGCAGGACAGATACAGAGAGATTTTGAATTATCGCCAGGTCCTGGAATTAAAGCCGGCACTTTTAGGGCAGGAAAAGCTGCATGAATATATTAAAAAGCATTCTGAGCGTGCATATGAGAGCACAATGGGATATCTGGAGCAGAAAGGCCTGCTTTCGGATATTCCCTATGCCATTGTGGACAGCGGCTGGGTGGGAACGCTTCAGCAATCTCTGCAGACTCTGGTGCACAGCCGGCGGCCTGATATTTCTGTGGAGGGATATTATTTTGGATTATATGAACTTCCCGGCGAGGCAGACCCTGACGCTTACCATGGATTTTATTTTACGCCCTGCACCGGATTAAGAAGGAAAGCGCATTTTTGCAATTCCCTGTTTGAAGCCGTATGCAGTGCGGAAGGAGGCATGACGGTAGGATACATTCAGAAAGAGAACCGATTTGTGCCTGTGACGGAGCCTTCCGGTAATCCGAACAAAGAACAGCTGCAAAGGAATCAGGAAGCTCTCCGGGAATTTCTTGCCTGCTATGGCGGTGAGAACAGCCAAAATGCGGACCAGCATGGAAGCGCCATATTGGAAAGGCTTTTTGCAAAGCTGATGGCCCGTCCGGCGGAGCTGGAAGTGGAGGCCTTTGGAAATAATCTCTTTTCCGACGATGTCCGGGAGACAAGCCTGAAAAGAGTTGCCGCAAAGCTGACAGAAGAAGAGATTCAAAACCAACGTTTTCTGAACAGGCTTCTGATTATGGCAGGCATAAAAAAAGGAACCATTCATGAAAGCGCCTGGATTGAAGGAAGTATTGTTAAATGCGGAATGCAGGAAGAAGAATCTGAAACTGCTGTAAGGAAAAATCTCCGCCACGCCTGCCTGTACAAATATATTGTATATGGAAGAAAACAGATCAGATCATGGGCAGCAGCCAAGAGGAAGAGGAACAGGAACAAAAGGTATGCTTTTTGCTGGAAAGAAGGACTATAACAAAAAATACTTCAAAAGAGAAGGCCGTATCCATAAAGAAATTCTGGGAGCCGTCCTGATGGCATTGCTGTTTGCTCTTCTGGGAAATCCGGTATACGCAGCAGAGGCATCACTGGTGTTTGATCAGGAAGCCTATTTCCTTAAAAAGGAAGAAGACTTTGAAATAAAAATGTCTATTCAGGCGGAAGGACAGATCGGAGCTTACAGGATAACACTTCGTTATGACGCTTCCAGAATGGAATACATTTCGGGAGCGGAGACAGAGGAAGACGGTGTTATCACATTGGAAGGAACCGGATTCGACAGTCAGGTGACCTATGTCCTTGCATTCCATGCCGCAGGAGCCGGTGAAGCCGGCATACAGGTAACGGATGCTGTGATCAGCTCCGCCGGGGAAGATGCCGGCAGCTATACGGTCAGTGCGCTTCCAGCAGCTCCGATTACCATCGAGGGGAACCCGGAAGAGGGAGAAGCGCCCGAAGGTCCTTCCTTTTTTGACCGGCTTCCGGAGGAGGTGCAGGATGCGGAATCCGGCAGCGTTTATGGAATCAGCACCAACATTCCAATAAGCGGAAGCATTACGGACGGAGACGGAAATATTCTCTATGTGGTGGATCTGGCAGACTATGAGCCGGATATGAAGCTGTGGGATTACAGGCTTGTTACAGATGCCTATATCAATCAAAGTCTTACATATTTTACGGATCATCAAAGAAATGTGAGAGTTGTTCTGGTCATGGACGAAAGAGAAAACTTTTTTCTCTATGCCTTTGAGAAGACTGCTCAGCGCTTTTATCCGGTAAGTGAGATATCCTCCGGAGACCTTACCTATTACATTATGTCCCTGAAGGCCTGCCAGACGCTTCCGGAGGGTCTGACGGAGGAAGCGGACAATGGAACAATTTTTTACGGCATCAGCCAAAACGGAGCAGGTGGATACTACCGCTACACAGTAAGCGGTGTATTGGAAGAGTGGACGCCTGAGCCCGGGCCGGATGGGGATGATGATGAGGCAGGGAAGGGATATGTAGCGGCGGCAGCGGTCATAGGCATTTTAGCAATCCTGCTGGCAATTGTACTGCTGGTTAATATGTCTTCTCAGGAAAGCATCCGCAGTATAATACGGAAAAGAATAAAAGGGATCTCGTCATATATCGCGGAAAAAAAGCAGTATTTGTTTGTGATTCAGGAACTGACCTCGAGAGAGGTCAAACGGAAATATGCGCGGAGCCATTTGGGGATTATATGGAGTGTGCTGAATCCACTGTTGATGATGATTGTTATGTCCATGGTGTTTTCATACATGTTTAAGCGGTCTATTGACAATTTCCCCTTGTATTATTTGACCGGTTCATTATTCTGGGAATTATTCAGCAATGGGACAAACCAGGCAATGTCGGCGCTGGTGGACAACAAATCTCTGCTGCTTAAAGCGAAGCTGCCCCGGCAGACCTTTGTACTGTCAAGAATGTATACGGCATTGGTCAATTTTGGCTTTTCCATAGTTCCTTATGCGCTGATGCTGGTGTTTTTTAAAATCAAGCCCTCCTGGACAATGCTTTTGCTTCCGCTGGATGTAGCGTTAACCTTTGCCTTTGCCATGGGAGTGGGCTATCTGTTGTCTATTTTGTATGTATTTTTTGCAGATATCAGATATTTATATAGTGTTTTCCTGCGTATTCTGCTTTACCTTACGGCTATTTTTTATCCGGTGTCTTCCTTGCCGGAAGCTCTTCAGTCGTTGATTGGGTGGAACCCGGTATATATGTCTATTTACATAGCCAGGGAGTGCATGGTATACGGAAGAGTTCCTTATTATACAGCCTGGGTCAAGCTGGCGCTGGCCGCCTTGATCAGCTGTACCGTTGGCTGGATTGTATTTAAAAAGAATCAAAATCTTGTAATGCAGAAAATATAGAGGGTATGTGCATGGAAATAGACATGAGAATTCTCGCTATTGTGTTATTTGCCGGAATTATATTTGTGTGCGTCCTGCTGATTCTGCTGATTTCCACCGTCCATATATGTGATGTCAGCAGGGGAAAAAAGAGACGCAGAATGCCGGATACAAGAGAAATTGTATTCGATGTGGATGAAGATGAGGCAGAGGATAATGCGGAAGATGATGAGACAGAAGGCATTGAGACAGAAGACGTTGAAGCAGAAGGCATTGAGATAGAAGAGATTGAAGTAGAAGAGATTGAAGTAGAAGAGATTGAGACAGAATATGTGGAAGCGGATGACATGGATGCAGAAGATACTGATAGAGGGAATGGTGATTTGCTGTTGGAGTCTGAAAGTGATATAGAACAGAAGGAAGAAGGGGAGCTGCCAGTCATAGAGGTTCGCAATGTGACCATGAAATTTAAGGTTTCCACAAGCAGTACATCGGGCCTGAAGGACTACATGATTCAAAGAATCAAAAAGCAGCTTACGACCCGGGATTTATTGGCGTTGGACAATGTAAGCTTTGAGGTTTACAAAGGAGAGGTGGTCGGAATTATCGGCACAAACGGCTCCGGAAAATCCACGCTGTTAAAGATTGTATCCGGGGCGCTGGAGCCCACCTCCGGTCAGGTAAAGGTAGATAAAAAAAAGATACAGCTTTTGACCCTGGGAGCAGGCTTTGACACAGAGCTTTCAGCAAGGGAAAATGTATATTTAAACGGTGCGATTATTGGATACTCAAGAGAATTTATTGACAAGCATTATTCGGAGATTGTGGATTTCGCCGAACTGGAAGGCTTTATGGATGAAAAAGTAAAAAATTTTTCCAGCGGTATGGTAAGCAGACTGGGATTTTCCATTGCTACCGCCGGAGACGCTGCGGAAATCCTGATTTTAGATGAGGTCTTGAGCGTGGGGGACGAATTTTTTCGAAAGAAAAGTCTGGCCAGAATTAAAGAGATGATCCATGGAGGCAGCACTGTATTGATGGTGTCACATGGAATGGGGACGATTCTTTCTAACTGCACCAAGGTGGTCTGGATCGAAAAGGGAAGACTGCAGATGGTGGGAGAAGCGAAGGAAGTATGTGGGGCATATCGCAAGCAGTTTGATTGAAGAAAAGTACTGATAAGATGTTATATTAAGGAATGTTTTCAGAAAATTGAGCATAAAGCACAAGGAGTAACAGTCATGGAAAATGAAATGGAAAAAGTTTTATTGTGTACTATCAATAATAATGAACATCTGGGGCAGATCCTTTCGACATATGCTCTACATGTGACTTTACAGAATCTAGGATATTGTCCGGTAGTTTTTGATGATCTATATCGGATGAATACAGTTACTTCAAAGTATATAAAAGAGCGATGCTGTTTGTTTTCAGATATGTGCATACATAATAGTAAGGAGAAGTATCTTGATACCTTTAATTATTTACTTACAGGAGCAGAAAAAAAATGGAAATATACCGAAAAGGAGTCTATGGATCAGTGTTTTCTGAACTTCGGGAAAGAAGATGCGCGAAAAATTGCTTATGCGCCGAGTTTTGGAAAGAGGTGTGATATTCCATTAGGACCCAAAAACGCGGCGATCTTTGCTTTGAAAAGATTTGACGGAATATCTGTAGAGGATAATAACACACTACGCATTTTGAATATGGAATTTGGAATTGACGCTGAAAAGGTATGCAGTCCGCTTTTTTTGGTTGAAGACTATCCTCATTTTGACAGGGAGGAAATAGAAGGATTATTTATATCCGTTTTCTTTGAAGATCGTGACAACCAAAAGCAAAAGGTTGTCGAAATGTCAGAGGAAATTCTTCAATATCGGATAATTGATTTATCTAAAGATATTGAAGATCATTTGGATAGTTCAATTGATGTGTTTTTGAATGCATTAGAAAAAGGAGCATTGATTATTACTGATTCCATAGCGTTTGCTCATATGGCAGTTATTTATAAAAAACCATTTATTTTGATTACGTCTCGACTGGGAGACGCTGCTGGAACCTTATCTGGTTTGGAAAGTCTTGGACTGATGGAAAGAGTCATTTACATAGAGGATGATGTTTGTGAAAAAAAGTATCTTTGCAGAAAGCCGATTCGGTATGGTTTGGTAGATTATAAACTGATGGAACTACGTTCTAAATCAATTCAATGGTTGGAAGAAAAACTGAAAAAGGAATAAAAGATTTCAGAATAGAACCGCAATATGGAGGAAAACATGGATAGAGTAGTCAAATTACAAAATTTGCTATTTCCGAAGTTAGATATGAAACAGCATTTCTGGATGTTTTGTAGAGGGGAACAGTTAACTCACAATAAAATAGAGTCGGCTTATTGTCTGGAGGAAGATAAATATACAGAATTTTTTACATATTTTAATGCTTTTTCTCTGGAAAAATGGAAAAAATATACACAGATTGAGCATGCTTTTTTAAGCTTATCAGTAAAAGGAAAGTTTGGTGTTCAAATGTTTGGACACTATATGAATGGAAATGATATCGAAAAAGAGATCATTTCAGAAAATTACTTCGAATTAGAAGCGAAAGAGACGATTTTAATACCGATTCCTATGGATTCAAAAAGCCAGGTGGTTTCCTTTCAGATCTTTGCTTATGGTAATTTGTCAATTTATGAGGGAAGCTATGTGGCGGCTATTCAAGCTGAGAATTTGAGGGAAGTTAATTTGTCCTTGGTGACAGTCACTTATAAAAAGGAAGACTTCATTACCAGAAATTTGCAGCTTTTGGAAAATGAAATTATTTATTCAGGTGAGGATATTGCAGATCATATTTTTGTCAGAGTAATCGACAATGGGCGGACGTTGAAGGCAGACGAGTGGAATAGTGAAAGAATTCATATATACCAGAACCCCAATGCCGGAGGGGCCGGAGGGTATTCCAGGGGTATGATGGAGACGCTCTTTGACAATGAATTCTCTGCGACACATGCACTTTTGATGGATGATGATGTTAAGATTCTTCCAGAAAGCATTATCAGGACATATAATCTTCTGCGTTGCCTGAAGCCAGAGTATCAGGATCATTTTATCAGTGGGGCAATGCTTTATTATGAGCGGATGCATATTCAGCATGAGGACGTTGGGTTTGTCAGCAGTGATGGGACCTATGGGCCCAGAAAGCCTGTTATGGAAATGCACTTAGCGCAGTCTGTTATACGTAATGAGAAAATATATGAAGACATGCCTAATAATTATGCCGGATGGTGGTATTGCTGCATTCCCCGTACTAAGATGGATAAGAACAGGCTGGTGCTTCCTCTATTTATCAGAGGAGATGATGTAGAGTTTTCCATTGCAAACAATGCTAAATTTATTACTATGAATGGTATTTGTATATGGCATATGGGTTTTGCTGCTAAATTTAATATGGCTATGGAGTTTTATCAAGTTCACAGAAATAGTCTGATTATTCAGGCGGTGAGCGGCGTAACTCCTGAGGTTGACTTTAATGATCGAATATCCAAAATGTTTTTTACAGAGCTGAACCGTTTTAATTATATTGGATGTGATCTTTTGCTTGATGCAATAGAAGATTATCTAAAAGGACCAGAATTCATCATGCATTTGTCAGGGGAGGAAATAATTGTAAAACAATCGGCAAGAGCAGAAAAAATGATAGATTTAAATCAGAATTTTTCAAGGATTACGGTGGATATTTCTCAAATTTATCAAAGCGAAAGCAAATTGAAGGGGTTACGCAAAATTTTGTACAAGAGAACCTATAATGGACATCTTCTTCCAACATTTATGTTGAAAAAGGCGCCAGGAGTTATAGCATATGATTGGTTTGATGCACCGGAAAAGCAATATCTTAGAGAATCTGTTCTGGCAGTAAATCCTCATGACTTAACGGGAATTTTGCGTTATCGATCTCGGAGAGAATTTTTAAGATTGATGAAACGATATCATTCATTGAACCGGAGATATATGAAAAATAAAAATATCGTGAAAAAAAATTATGCAGAAGCGAAGAAAAAGCTTATCGGACAGGAATTCTGGCAGGAGTATCTGAAAATTGAATGAAAATAGAATGAAGATTGTCTATCTGGCAGAAAATGCAGTTATCCTGTTTATAGTATAATAGCTATTTGGGTACGAGGAGGTTTATAATGAAAAAGAACCAAAATTATGATGTTGGAATATATGGATTATGGTATGGTCATAATTATGGAAGTATTATAACTTACTATGCATTGAATAATGTTATAAATTCCATGGGCTATTCGACTGTAATGATAAAAAATCCCTTGGGATCAAATGTAGATGTGTCAATGTTGAGAAGATCACATCCTTTGAGATTTGCTCATAAACACTATGAGATCACGCCATTATTGCGTATCTCTGAAATGGAAAAATTGAATCAGATTTGTGACAGATTTCTGCTGGGATCAGATCAGATGTGGAATTATGGTTTAAGCCGGCCATATCAGCAGTCTTATTTTTTTAACTTTGTTCAAGAAGAAAAGATTAAAGTTGCATATGCCACTTCCTTTGGAAGAGAAAAATATGATGCCCCAAAAGAGTATAAAAGAGAAGTAAAGAAGAATTTGGATAGATTTACTGCCATTTCAGTACGGGATGATTTTTCTAAAGAAATATGTGAAAAAGAATTTCAGCTGTATGCAGAACAGGTAATTGATCCTGTCTTTTTATGTGATAAGAACAATTATATCGAATTAATGGGAGAAGCAGAAAGAAAATATAAAAACTTTATTTTTGCATATATTTTGGATCCAGGAACGGAGTGGGGAAAAGTAATTGAGAATTTGTCAAAAAAGACAGGAAAGAAAATTATTGTAATATTTAATGAGGGAAGTGATAAACAGGAAGCGATAAACAGATTGGGTATAATTGATACTTCAGTGGAATTTTTTACGGACGCCAATATATATGAATGGCTTTACTGTTTTAAGCACTCTGATTTTGTTATTACAGATTCTTTTCATGGAATATGCTTTTCAACAATTTTCCATAAGCCTTTTATCGTTTTAAGAAATAATGGAAGAGGCGGCAGGCGATTCGACTGCCTGCTGGATATTATAGGACTGAAAGCCCAGATGGTCACGGAGGTTTATCAAGTAATCGACGCATTTGATAAATTATGTTCAACAGAAATAGATTATCAGCGGGTTGACGCACAAATAGAGGTTCATCGGCAAAAGGGGATGAGATGGCTGGAAAATGCGCTAAAAGGGAAAAGTCAGATTGTTAGATTAGAGAAAAAAAATTTGGATGAAGTTAACAAAGATCCGGAAAAATCGGGAATGAAAAAAAATTCAGAGTCTGTCAGTGGACAATCTGATATGCAGAAAAACACAGTAGCTTCCACACAGGTAAGGCTTCATCCAGATATTGAGAGGGCACGAATGCTGGTTTCTCTTTTAAAGGCTTATGGATATAGTAAAGTGATTATTTCATCTGGAACGCGTGATTTGTCATTGGCCAGAATAATTGAGAACAATTCTTTTTTTGAAGTTTATTTAGTTACAGATGAAAGGAGCGCGGCCTATTTTGCGCTTGGTCTTTCCGTTAAGACAGAACAGCCCGTTGTCATAATGTGTACTTCTGGAACGGCAGTTTCAAATTACTTGCCCGGAGTGACAGAAGCATATTATCAAAAAGTTCCAATTATAATAATCACAGGTGATCGATATTCGTATTACATAGGACAGATGGAACCACAAATGATTAAACAATACGGATTATTCAGAGATGTATGTAAATTAAACATAAATTTAGATATAGAAGATACACAACGTTGCAAATGGTCAAATTACAGAAAAATATGTGAAGCACTTTTGGAAGTGAATCACCATGGAAAAGGGCCGGTTCATATTAATTTTCCTATAGACATCGTTGAACATAATCCGCCAGATCCTGTTACATACGTTTTACCTAAATATGAAAAAATTGAAAGAGTAGATTTTTATTCAGGACGATGTGTATGGGAAGGATATGAAAAACAACTTCGTATGGCACGACGAATTATGGTAATTTGTGGACAGAATCAACCGTGGTCACAAGAAAGTAGAAAGTGGTTTAATCTGTTTACTGAAAAATATAATTGCGTAGTTTTGACGGATCACCTTTCCAATATTTCCGGGAAATATTGTTTAAATCCATATCGATTACTCAAAAATTGGTCAAATGACCAGTTTAAAAAAAATTTGATGCCTGATATATGCATTTATGTTGGAGGGAAAAGAACATTGAACGATCCTTTGTCTGCAAAAATGCGTTCGATTAGCCGTAGGATTCAATTTTGGCATGTAACAGATGATGGTATGATTGCGGATATGTATTATAAGCTTACCCACATATTTGAATGTATGCCGGAACAATTTTTTCGATTTTTTGCAGAAGCAGCAGGAGAGATACACAATGATGGAGAATATTGTGAACAATGGAAAGTAAATGCGGCAACAATTCCACCGGTTGATTTTTCAAAAATTCGGTTTACTTCTTTTTATACTATGGGGAAAATTGCTGTGAATTTGCCACAAAATTCCATGTTGCATCTTGGTGTGGGAAATACATTTATTAATATAGAAAATTTCCCGATAGATGAAAGTATTACAGTTTATTGTAATATGGGAACTAACGGGATAGACGGAAGTGCTTCATCCTTCATTGGACAATGTATGGCAGGAGAACAGAAAGGTTTTCTGGTAATCGGAGACTTAAGCTTTTTCTATGATATGAATTCCATATGGAATAAAAAACTAAATGGAAATGTCAGAATCATTTTGCAAAATGATAGTGGTGCAGGACTTTTGGCTCATTATCAAAGTCCATCTATAACTCAAGAGCACAATGCCGTAGCGGAAGGATGGGTAAAAACATGTGGCTTTAAATATATGTGCGCAAGAGATGCAGAAGAATTTGATGCTCAGTTGGACGATTTTTTGAACGGAGAAAGTGAAAAACCCGTGTTCTTTGAAGTGTTTACATTACGCAGTAACTAAAAACATGCGCTTTCTTAGGCCAAAGCATCTGGCCTAAGAAAGATTCGACGTTTGTGGATGAGGTGAAAAATGGTTTCATTTAATATATTAGGCGATTGTGTGTCAAGAGACATATTGAATCCTCTTGGGGGGGGGTAAAAGTTCTGCAATATCATGCCTTTTCAAGTCCGATATCATTATTTTCACCCAAAGGGATGATAGATATTCAGCTGGCTGATTTTATAGGAAAAAATGAAACAATCAGTGCGTTTACAAAAAGATGCACAATGTGTGACTTCAATAAATCTATGTTAGATTTTGTTTTCAAAAAGAAATCAGATTATTTCATCTTGGATATTTTAGATGCAAGGCTAAAATTGATGAAGCATGATGAACATATTTTTACAAAAAATATATTTATGCAATTAGATGATTTCCCGCATCATTTGGGTTTAAATGAATATGAAGAATTAAATCCATTTACAGACATAAGTGAAGAACAATGGGAAGACAGTATCGATAAGCTGACAGAACATATACAACGACATTATACTCCCGCCCAGATCATTATACCATTGCATTATGGAGTAAAAGAATATATAAAAGATTTTGTGCTGAAGAAGTTTGTATTATGGAGAAAGGATTACACCAATGCATTTAATCCGCTTGTAAAAAAATTATTTAAAAGGATAATTAATAATTTGGACGGATGTCATGTAATTGAGTTTCCGGATAATGTAGTGGCAGATGCAGGGCATAAATGGGGATTGAGTCCATTGCATTATAATAAAATCTATTATGAATATGCGGCAGAGGCTGTTAAAGTAATTCTTCGCAGTTTATCTGATCATGAAGAAAAAGGAGAGTTGGAGAAATTAAAGTCTTTGTATTCTGAGCGCTTTGAGATGTTGCACACAAAAGAGGAACTTAATGCTTTAAAGAGGAAACTTACCAGCTGTAATTCTGCTCTTGAATTTGCGAAAGCACATGCCTTTGACTGCTATGAAAGCAAAATGCTAGAGAAATGGTTAATGTTAAATAAAGGAAAAAGGATTGCTGTATTAAAATGCCAGGATGTCGCAGGGCAGATTTTGCTAAAGGGCTTAGAAAAATATGGATTTAATATTATTTTTTCAACAAGTAATAGTAATTTTGAAAAGCTGACAGAAGAAGAGATGAAACTTTGTAAAGAAGCTGACATAGTGGTATCTGCAGATATTCATTCCAATATTCTGCCGGAGCATGACTCGGTAAAAGTTATACGCATTAATGAGTTGCTGGAAAATGCAAATCAATAGATTGTGGGATGCCATAAGGAGGAGATGGATTTTGACAGGATATCGAGTTTGGTTTGTTCAAAAGGAGAAAGCTATTTTACAAACATTTAAGGTCAGGGATCCTAAACCTGATGAAGTACAGGTAAAGGTAGACTTTACACTTATTTCAGCAGGAACGGAAAAGGCATACTTGTCGGGATCCAATAATACCGCAGGCAAGTTTCCAACATGTCCGGGATATTCGAGCGTAGGAACCATTATTGGGACTGGTGCTAATGTTGTAAATTATAAAGAAGGGGACAGGGTTTTTGTAGCCTACGGCGGACATGGAAGCTATAATATTGTCAGTCATAAAAAGTGCACGCTGATACCAGATAGGGTTTCCTTTGAGGAAGCCGTTTTTACAAGACTTGCCGGATTTCCATTATTAGCACTTAGAAGATCAAGAATTGAAATGGGAGAATCTGTTGTTGTTGTGGGACTGGGCATGCTGGGTCTGTTTGCTGTTCAATTAGCAAGATTGTATGCTATCCCTTTAATTGCAGTCGGGAACCGTGAAATAAGAAGACAGAAAGCTTTAAAATTTGGGGCAGAATATGTTTTTGCGCCCGATGAGCCGAACTTATCACAGAATATTCAAGATATAATCAAAATGAAAACAGGGCGAATGGGGGGGGCAGATGTTATTATAGAAACATCAGGCCAAATTGATGCTCTAAACTCTTGTTTGACATATACGGCCAGATTAGGGCGTGTTATGCTCAGTGGATGTAATAGAGTTACAGACAAACCAATAGATTTGTACAAATATATTCATTATAAAGGCGTAGAACTAATAGGAGCTCATGATGGCACCAGAACACGATATAATTCTGCACCTTTTCGATGGACGGCTCAAAGAGACTATAATACAATTTTGAAATTTTTAGAGGATGGACGGCTTAATGCAAAAGATATGCTGAGTGAGATTGTCAGCCCTGCTGAAACGACTTTGATATATAATAGATTGCTATATGAAAGAGATTTTCCATTGGGGGTTGTGTTTGACTGGCGGGAATTTCACGATAATTAATTTATTTACTCCTGGAGCAATCGTATAACAAGGTGGAAAGCCTTCCTGCCCTATTACAAATGAAAACAGAGGTGATAACAATTAGTAATATAGGAGCTTCCCCAAAGATAACTATCGTTGTCCCGGCGTACAATGTAGAGGCATATCTGGAGCAGTGCCTGAACAGTCTGCTGAATCAAACAGAACGAAATTATAAGGTAATCATTGTAGACGACGGTTCCACGGATGATACTGCATGCATATGTAAAAAATATATTTCCGAAGCAGGGGATATGTTTAGGTATGTATATCAGGAGAACAAAGGCTTGGGGGCCGTCCGAAACAAAGGGCTGTCTCTGGTGGAGACGCCATATACGGCGTTTCTTGACAGTGACGATTGGCAGGATATCCGCTTTGTGGAGAAATTCGAGGCATTTGTGGAGCGTCTGGATTTTGTCCCTGATATGATATTTACCCTGCCCAGGTGCTATAATGAAGCGTCGCATCTTCTGGAAGACTGGATGGACAAGCCCCTGTATGATGAGATATTTATGACCGGAGCCGGAAATGAAATCAAGAATCTGAATGCGTCCATTTGTCCAAAATTATATTTATTGGAGGTAAATGCCAACCGCAAGATTTATCGGACGGCTTTTTTAAAGGAAAATGGATTTTCTTTTCCGGAGGGTGTGAAATGGGAGGATATAAGGCCTCATATTCAGCTGGTGCATCTGGCTAAAAGCTGTGTTGCTTTACCCGGAACCGGTTTTATCTATCGGATGAATCGTGCAGGGCAGATTACGGCAGGAACAGGTAAAGGACGATTGGATATTCTGAAGGTTTTTGAGGATGTACTGGACGGAATATACAACGGATACCAGGCTTCATCCGGCGGTCTGCCTTCGGCGGCATTCGAAGGAAAAGAGCTGTCTGCAATAATGCACTTGATCTGTAATTACACGATCTGGATGATCGAAATGACAAATATGGAATATATTCAGGCCTTGCTGGAGGGATTGCACGAGGTATTTGTACATATTTCGGAGAAAATGATCTCTGCATATTCCGAAGATTCTGAGCCCTTGTCAGGAAAAGCAGCTGCGATGGATGATTCCGCAGAAACTGGCCGCTGGCTTTTGGCGGAAAGAAATAAGCGGATCGGGTTGATCCGCTGTCTCAGGGGGAGGGACTGGAGTCAGCTGCTGTGCTACGAGGATAGAAAAAATCTGTATCGGTATTGGTCTGTTAACGGTGGGAAAAGGAAAAATCTGATCAGCGGCGGGATCCAATGTATTAGAGACAGCGGGGTGAAATATACGGTAAAGCTGTTGTTTCGAAAGGCTTTTTATGCCGCAGAAAATTTTCTGGCAAAGAGACGCTGAGAGGAGGCCTGCCTGGATAAAGGGGGATACAAATGGAAGAACTGGAATTGTTTTTGGCGTCTCTGCAGATAGACAAAGCGGCCATTTTAGTGGGGGATTGCGGACCGGAGCGGCTTGAAGAATTATTTCGGTATGTCAATTTAAAGCAATGCTGTGTAGTATGTCCATGGCCGGCAAGGGATATGGAAATACTGGAGGAAAGGATTCGTAATGACGCAGCCAGGGGGCTTTTTTCACTGCCGGAGGAGCTGGTTTTTCTGCCCTGTTATCGATTTGGCGGCATGGAAGGGGTATGGGCTTTCTGTCCCATACGATGTAAAGGAGCGGACCTTCTGCCGATTTTGAATTATGCTCCCCAGTATTTGGCGGGCTCAATTTTAGAGGGAGAGGTAAGTGCCTTTCATATCTGGGAGCAGTGCAGAACCTTTTCCCGGGAGGTCAATTTAAAGACCTGGAGAGAGGGCAGGAGTCCCGTTGTCTTGGATTGGAAGAAGGGATGCGAAGGTGGGAAGGAGCTGAGTGTAATTTTCCCGGTTTACAATGTGGCTCCGTATCTGGAAAGGTGTCTGAAGAGTGTTACCGCATGGAAGGCGGAGTATCTGGAATTTATCTTTGTCAGCGACGGCTCAAAGGATCATTCTGTAAATATCATCAAAAAGTGGATGGAGCAGGACTCCCGGATCCGGTTGATTGAGAAGGAAAACGGCGGTTGTGCGTCGGCCCGCCAGATGGGTCTGGAGAATGCTTCAGGCCGATATGTGGGCTTTGTTGATCCGGATGATTTTATTGATGAGAATATGTACCGAAAGCTGCTGCGGGCGGCTATGTGCGGCTGCTTTGATGTGAGTCTGTGCGGATATAACGAGTATTATGAAAATACGGGAAGGATTCATGCGGCAGAGGACTCGCTGTGGTATCCCTATATCGATGGCTGCTATGATGAGGATAAGATCCGTGAGCTGATTACTTACTGCCGGGTGGCTATCTGGAGAGGCATTTATCGTAAAGAGTGGCTGGAGAAAAACAGGATTGGATTTTATACGGATTTGAAGCGGTTTGACGATTTGCCGTTTAAGGTGGAAACCTTTGCCTGTGCAAAATCAGTGGTTATGGTTCCGGAGTATCTGTATTATTACAGGCTGGAGAGGGAAGGGCAGGATGTGTCCGCTGACGATGAACGTCTTTATGTTCATTTTGACATTTTTGCGCATCTGGATCGTTTTGTCGGGAAATCCCAAAATCAAAAGCTGATCGACAATCTTCAGATGTGCAAGATCCAGACCCATAGATACGCTCTCTCAAAGATCAGGACAGAATACCGGGAGGAATATTTGCGGCGGGCACGAACGGATCTGAATTATTTATGTGATTTTCAGCGTACCTGTAAGATAGCCAATATGATGCTTGGCAGCGAAACGGCAGACGAATACCGAAAAATCATGCAGGGATAACGCCGTTTGTGTTAATTCGTCGGGATGTGCAGGGGTAATGAGCAAAAGCAGGAAAAGAAGGCAGAAATGCATTGAGGATTATCAGAAAAACAGCGGCGGACAGAAAAACAGAGTGTGCATCGCGGTGAATATTTGCACCTACAGACGGGAGGAACAGCTGAACCGGATTTTGGATAAGCTGCAGGGATCGGCCTTTTTTGACCAGACAAAGAAGACGGATTATTCAGGGGCGTTGTACATATATGTTGTGGATAATGCCTGTGAGCTTTCGGAAATCAGGTCGGAATATGTGAATCTGAGACATAATCCCAGAGGAAATACGGGCGGGGCGGGAGGCTATCAGTATGGGATCGAGCTGATCCGTTCGGCGCAGGCAGAGTTTACGCATGTGGTGTTTATGGACGACGATGTGGAATTTGATTTGTGCTGTTTTTACAGGCTTTTTGATTTTCTGCAGCAGGTTAAAGGAGCGGATGCCTTCAGGCCGGTAGCCGGAAGGATGTTTCGAATGGACCGGCGGAATATTCAATATACGGCAGGGGAAATATGGAATGCAGGCAAGATATCTCATGTTGGCTTTAACAGGACCGCAGCAGAAGTGGATCAGGAGCCGGAGATTATATGCGATTCAGGGGCGGAGTATGGGGGATGGTGGTTTTGCTGCTTCCCCTATGATTTTGTAAAGGAAAATGACATTATGCCCTTTTTTATTCATTGCGATGATGTAGAATATGGATTGAGGTACGGCAGACCGCCTGTTATAATCCGGGATGTCAAGGTCTGGCATGAAACCTTTGAATACAGACAGACTCCGGTTATGCGCTATTATGACACCAGAAATCCGTTGTTTGTAAATGAAAAATATCAGCTGAATAAGGATGCGTCTCAGATATTGAGTGAGTGGAAGCAGGAAATATCCGCTTACCATGCGGATGGAAAGTGGGATTATGAATATTATGTAATCCGGGGAATGCTGGACTATTTGAAGGGTATGAAATGGCTGTATCGGATCCACCCGGGGAAATATCATGATAAGCTGAAGAAAGCCAGGACCAGCAGGTATAAAAATGCAATATTATGGAGGATTGCCGAGCGGCGTTTCAGGAGAAGATATGAGGTGTGAATAACCATGCCGCAATGGGCTAAAATATTCAATATAAACTTGCGAAACCATTTTCCTTGGTATATAATGAATGCATGTTACAGGCTTTACGAGCAAAATTGTCCGGCGGGGTGGTGTATATGGAAATAAAGCGTGACAGCTATTTGAAGCAGTTAATTTCATATCGCTTTGACGGTCTGGTCAAGGTTATAACAGGCATTCGCCGTTGCGGAAAATCCTACCTTCTGACGAAAATATACAGAGATTATCTTATTCAAAACGGTGTAAAAAATGAACAGATTATTTTGATTGAGCTTGATCTTGTCAAAGACATTAAGTTTCGAAATCCTTTGCTGCTTTCTTCTTTTGTAAGGGAAAGGGTGGAGAGCAGACAGGAGGAATTCTATTTATTTATTGATGAAATACAAATGTCGGATCAGGTTGCCAATCCATATAATCCCTATGGTGAGAAAATTACATTTTATGATGCATTAAATGATCTTCGAAGCCTGACGAATTTGGATATATATGTGACAGGAAGTAATTCAAAGATGCTGTCAAGCGATATTTTGACGCAGTTCAGAGGAAGAAGTGATGAGATTCGTGTTCATCCGCTCAGCTTCGCGGAATATTATTCTGCTGTCGGCGGGGATAAGAATGAAGCTTTTGATGAGTATGCTTTTTATGGTGGAATGCCGCTGATTTTATCCAGGCCAAATGACGCTGCAAAGATGAATTACTTAAAAACGCTTTTTACAGAGGTTTATATAAAGGATATTGTGGAGCGAAAGAAAATTGAACGGCAGGATGTCCTGGAGCAGATTTTGGATTTATTGTGTTCCTCTATCGGTTCGCTGACAAACCCATCCAAAATAGCGGATACCTTGAATTCTAAACAGATAAAAGGTGTTTCTTCCAACACAATTCGAGCATATATCGGACATTTGGAGGATGCATTCCTTTTTTCGGAAGGCAAACGCTACGATGTAAAAGGAAAAGCATACTTTGATTCACCGCTTAAGTTTTACTGCGAGGATATAGGACTGCGGAATGCGCGTATTGGATTCCGACAGCAGGAAATGACGCATATTATGGAAAATATTATCTATAATGAGTTGATCAATCGTCAGTTTTCTGTTGATGTGGGGGTAGTGTATGCCAGAGCCCTGAATCAGAATGGAAATTCTGTGCGCGTACCCAGAGAAATTGATTTTGTTGTTACTTCCGGCGGCAAAAGGACTTATATTCAATCGGCATATGCAATATCAACGGCGGAAAAAGCAGAAATGGAGCTTAGGCCGTTTGCCCTTATCGGAGATTCGTTTCCGAAGATTGTAGTACGCAAGGATATTGGCAAACGCTGGTATGATGATAAGGGAATTTTGAATATTGGTTTACTTGATTTTCTCTTGGACAAAGAATTAATATAATGAGGGGCGGAGTCATTCCCGTACAGATATAAAGGAGACGGATGATATGAAGTATGATTATTTGATCGTAGGTGCAGGTTTATACGGCGCTGTGTTTGCACAGCAGGCAAAGCAGGCAGGGAAGCGGGTTCTGGTGATTGATAAGAGGTCCCATGCCGCAGGGAATGTTTATACGAAAAATGTGGAAGGAATTCAGGTGCACCAGTATGGAGCACACATTTTTCATACGAATCTGACCAGAGTATGGGAGTATGTCAACCAGTTTGCCGGCTTCAACCGTTTTACCAATTCTCCTGTGGCCAACTATAAGGGGGAATTGTATTCTCTTCCCTTTAATATGTATACCTTTAACAAAATGTGGGGGGTGGTGACGCCCGCCGAGGCGGAGGCAATGATCGAGGAGCAGAGGAAGTCGGCGGGGATCACCAATCCCAGAAATCTGGAGGAGCAGGCTATTTCCCTGGTGGGAATCGATATTTATGAAAAGCTAATAAAAGGATATACGGAGAAGCAATGGGGAAGGCCCTGTGATCAGCTTCCCGCGTTTATTATCAAAAGGCTGCCCGTGAGACTGACCTTTGACAATAATTATTTTAATGCCCTGTATCAGGGAATCCCTGTGGGGGGATATACCCGGATGGTGGAAAATATGCTGGAGGGTGTGGAGGTACGTCTGGAAACGGATTATCTGAAGCAGAAGGATGCGCTGGACGCGCTGGCGGATCGGGTGATTTACACAGGGCCTGTGGACGCTTATTTTGGCTATTCTCTGGGAGCTTTGGAGTATCGTTCTGTCCGGTTTGAGACAGAGGTTTTGGACCAGCCGAATTTCCAGGGGAATGCGGCGGTAAATTACACGGATGCCGAGACGCCCTGGACCCGTATTATTGAGCATAAATGGTTTGAATTCGGAAAGGACCGGGAGGGGAATGAGATTCCCAGGACGGTGATCAGCCGGGAATACAGCTCGGAGTGGAAGCCGGGGGACGAGCCTTATTATCCGGTGAATGACGAGAAAAACGGAAAGAGGTATCAGGAATATAAGGCGCTGGCGGAGCGGGAGAAAAAGGTGGTTTTCGGAGGCCGTCTGGGAGAATACAAATATTATGATATGGACGCGGTTATTGCCAGCGCACTGGATATGGCGGCGAGGGAGCTTTCGTGACATGCGTGACATGCGTGACATGCAGCGGATCTTTTTAAAGACTGCCGGGAAGAAAAAGAGAATTGAAAATCCATATGAGAATGCATATTTATAATTTTCTGGTAAATCGACACAGCGGGATCCGGAGCAGATATCACAGGGTTCATGACAACGGCGGAGGTCTTCGGAAGCTGATATCCTATGTGTATCTGCTGTGCATGAATTTCGGGTATTATTTTTTGTTCTGCCGTTTCCTGAGCCAGCCTCAGGCGGTGGAGGTCTACGAAGAAAAAAGGCTGTCTCTGGAGCCGGAGTCGGCGGTTTGCGACAGGGAAAAGCTGAACGTGGAATATTTTGTGGACAGGCTGTCGAAGTATGATCTGATTTCCTTTGATATTTTTGATACCTTGATTTTCAGGCCGTTTTCCGAACCTGCGGATCTGTTCTTTTTTCTGGGAGGGCAGCTGGAGAGGCCGGATATTCGGAGGATCCGTATGGAGCAGGAGTCGCTGGCCAGGAAGGACGCTCTGGCGCAGTGCGGGCATTGCGAGGTTACGCTTTCCCATATCTGGAAGCGGATGGAGCGGGAGACAGGAATACCTGCGGATTCAGGCATGGAGCTGGAAATGCAGCTGGAAATGGATTTCTGCTATGCCAATCCTTTTATGCTTCAGGTGTTTGGGGCGCTGCGCAGGATGGGGAAGAAAATGATCATTGTCTCCGATATGTATTTATCCCGGGATTTCCTGGAAGCATTGCTGGAGAAAAACGGGTATGGCGGCATAGAAAAGCTGTATGTATCCTGCGAATATGGAAAAAGCAAGGCAGACGGAGCGCTTTTTGAGCTGATAAAGGGTGAGTATCCGGGGACGGCTGTGATTCATGTGGGGGATAATGAGCACAGCGATAAAAAGATGGCGAAAAAGAACGGGTTTGAGAGTCTTTTTTATCCGAATGTAAACCGGATGGCCGTACTTTTGCGCCCCTATGATATGTCTCCGGTAATAGGCGGTGCATATCGGGGAATTGTGGATAATCATTTGTATCAGGGAAACATGAGCTATTCCCGGGAATATGAATACGGTTATGTGTACGGAGGTTTGTTTGTACTGGGATATTGTCAGTTTATTCACGAGTATTGTGTGAATGAAAAAATCGACAGGCTTCTTTTTCTTTCCCGGGACGGAGATATCTTAAAGCAGGTGTACGATCAGCTGTATCCCGAAGATGAGACTGCCTATGTCTATTGGTCCAGGGCGGCGGCTGTAAAGCTGATGGCGGAATTTGACCGATATGATTATTTTCGCAGATACCTGTACCACAAGGTCAATCAGGGGGTCACTGTGGGCGAGGCGCTCAGGTCCATGGAGCTGGAGGCGGTTGTGCGCCCGGCCTTTTGCCTTTCCGATGAACTGACGGATCGGAATGTGGGGATGCTGAAAGAGCTTCTTCTGGAGCATTTTGACACAATCTGTGCCGTTTACCGGGAACAGCGGCGGGCGGCAAAGGCATATTTTGAG
Source organism: uncultured Lachnospiraceae bacterium (assembly GCA_947177445.1). Taxonomy (GTDB): domain Bacteria; phylum Bacillota; class Clostridia; order Lachnospirales; family Lachnospiraceae; genus Acetatifactor. Next base: position 21,056 of record CAMWUL010000001.1, read on the forward strand.
AGAGAGCTGGCAGGAGCGGCAAGGGCTGCCGCCATTGATATCGGCTGGGCGGGCAGCGGGGCCCTGTCTCTTTCCTATCTGGTGGAGCAGGTATGGAGGATGCCCTGCAAAGTAACCGGCGTGGTGGCGGGAACCAATACCGTACATAGCGGAGAGCCCGATGCCGGCGAAATTTTTTTGCAGAGGGGAAAGCTGGTATCCTTCCTGTTTTCCCAGGCGCATAATCGGGATGTAATGAAAAAGCATGATCCTAATAAGGATTACAATGTGTATTGGGAGCTGCTGCTTTCCTCCGCTTCGAGGCAGTTTCTGGGATTTCAGTGCGGATCAGGTCTTTCCGGGAGAAAGTGCTGCATGGAAAGTGGTACGGGTATTTTCCTGGAGGACGGCCGGGAGGTAATGCTGCGTTTTGGCCGGGAGGATGCCAATCAGGAGGGAATTCGGGAAATTCAGAAGGGAATTTTGGATTTTGCCGCCGATTATCGGGAACATTTTGAAAAGGTGCCTTATATGCTGCGGATCAGCGGCAGGGACGCCTGTGCGCCCATGCTTGCCGCTGCCGGACAGAAGGAACGGTATTTAAGAGCCATGGCGGAGCGGTTTTCCCTGGAAAAGGGGATCAGCTGACAGAGGAGTCGATCTGGATGAAGGATAACAGGGTGAAACGAAAATTTTTTTATTATCTGCTCAGTATGCTGGGATTGCTTCTGCTGGTGGGTATCGCTTTTATGGGGCCTCAGATGGTTTTTCAGGCGGGGGATTATTATCTGTGGCAGGATACGGAGCTGAGTGAACGTGAAACCATGGATATCGCTTTGCTGACCAACACTTATGAGCAGTCCAAGAAACAGCGGCTGAAAAACTTTGCGGAAGGACTGGAGCGGGGGGAAAAGTATTATGTTACCTCTAAGGAGCTGTCGGAAAGCCGGCAGGAGTCCTCTGATGCCGGAATTGTTGCGAAATTTGATGAGCTGGACGGATTTTATCAGGAAAATTTTGCGTGGCTGGCGGAACTTGAGCTTTTTCCCATGGATATGTTTTGGGCGGGATACTATATCAATTCCTGTAAGCAATATGTAATTTACAGCGATAATTATGCAAAGGGAGTCAATTTTATCACCTGGTGTCTGGAGATAGAAGCTGTGAATGGAGCCCGGGTGACACTGTTGATAGATTCAGAGGATGGCGTAGTCTATGCTATGAAATTCCACGGTCTGGAAAGGTCGCCGGAGCTGAATCCAAATTACAAATTTTTGTTTGATAACCGGCAGGAGGAATATATGCCCACCCAGTATTATATGGGAAATATTTTCTGCCACTATTATGGGGCCATAGCTGACGAAGATCTGAGGTATGTGCAGGAGCAGATATATTACAGGGATCTTCAGCTGAAAAGTGAGAATTATTCTTTTTTGGTGGATATCCCCTTTGACCAATACTCTCTGGAATTTGATATCCGGCCTCAGGAAAATTATTGGGAGGGCGGGATTATTGTGGACTCCGACGGAGGCTCAGAACATATAGAGCCTGTTGATCCAACCTGGTCTTATCTTCCCCGGTTTCCGGAATTTATCAGCGGGATTACTGAAATTTACCGGTTGATTCCCGAGTTTGCGGAAAGCTCCGGAGAGGAATAATGAAGTCCCTGTGCCAATATATTAGAGTAACAGTTTGGCCGGTCCGCGAAAAACGTGCAGAGGCCGGTGAATGGCACAGGGAGTTTTTATGGAAAAATGGCTGGAGCAGGCGGATGATCTGGTATGGGGTCCCTGGTTGCTGGCGCTTTTGCTGGGAACAGGATGCTTTTTGATGGTAAGGCTCAGGTTTCTTCCCCTGAAAAACCTGAAATATGCCTTGAAATGCGCTTTTGGAGGGGATAAGGGAGAAAACCGAAGCGGGGGCATTTCATCCTTTGCGGCGCTGACTACGGAACTGGCTACAACTCTTGGGATCGGAAATATTATCGGAGTGGCCACCGCCATGGTTCTGGGAGGACCGGGAGCCTTGTTCTGGATGGTGGTGACAAGCATCGTGGGTATGGCTACCAAGCTGGTGGAAAGCATGTTGGCAGTAAAATACAGAGGGAAAAACAGCGCAGGACAGATTGCAGGCGGCCCCATGTATACCTGTCTGCATGCTTTTCCCTGTAAAAAGGCTGGAATGCTTCTGGGATTGGTGTTTGCTCTTTTTGCTGTAATGGCATCCTTTGGTATGGGCAACATGACGCAATCCAATTCCATTGCTGATGCCTTGTGGGTGGCTTTTCGGATTCCCCGGGCAAAAACAGGACTTTGTGTGACGATCCTTACCATTCTGGTAGTGCTGGGAGGGATTGGCGTGATTGGGAAGGTGACGCAGGTTCTGGTGCCTTTTATGGGTATTTTCTATATGCTGGGAACGCTGGCTGTGATCGTGGTGCATTGGAGAAGTCTGCCGGAAGCTGTGGGGAGTATTCTGACGGCAGCGTTTTGTCCCCGGGCAGTGTCAGGCGGCATTTTCGGCAGTATTACAGTGTCGGCTTTTCAATCCCTGCGCTGGGGGGTGTCAAGGGGGATTTTTTCCAATGAGGCCGGGCTGGGGGCGTCAGGTATTACGACTGCCGCGGCGGATACGGAGGACTATGTAAGGCAGGGCTACATAAGCATGACGGGAGTGTTTCTGGATACGGTGATCGTGTGTACGGTCACCGGGCTGGCCTTTGGCGTCTCCGGGGTGGTGGGAGCCACGGATGCTGCGGGAGAGCCGCTTACCGGAACGGCGCTGACTCTGGCTGCCTTCGGAACGGCGCTGGGAAAGTGGGGAGGCGCTTTTGTAAGCGTATGCATTGCATTGTTTGCCTTTGCCACAGTGATCGGCTGGGCCTATCAGGGGGAGCGGGCGTTTGAATTTCTCATGGGTGGAAAGACAAAATATAATCTGTGGTACCGGTTTGCCTATGGCCTGACAGCTTTTCTGGGATGCGTCTGCCCTCTGGAGGCAGTGTGGACCTTCTCCGATATCTGCAACGGCCTTATGGCGGTTCCCAACCTGATCTGTGTGCTTGCCCTGTCGGGTAAAGCCTGCCGGGAAATCCGCGAATATGAAAAAAAGCGACGCAGAAAACAATTGTGAGAAACCATTTGTTATGATATGATAACCGCAAAGGAAAAACAAGCGGCTCCGAAGAAGCCTGTTTTTCCAGCGGTTATCAGGTTATCAAATATATGCAGATCAGAAAAGAGGACAAGCATGACAAAAACAATAGAAAACTTTTTGCAATATGTCAGAATCGATACACAGTCGGAGGATTGCTGCGAAAATACGCCCAGCACGGAAAAGCAGCATGCATTGGCCGGGCTGCTGGCAGACCAGCTGACCGGGATGGGCGCTGAGGATGTGGTATATGACAGAGAACACTGCTATGTCTATGCCGCAGTCCCGGCCTCGGAGGGCTGCGAGAATGCCCCTGTGCTTGGATTTATCGCTCATATGGACACGGCGCCCGGAGTATCCGGCGCCGGAGTAAAGCCCAGAATCGTTGAAAATTATGACGGCGGCGATATTGTGTTGAATGAAGAGAAAGGCATTGTTCTTCGGACGGAGGACTTCCCGGAGATTCGAAAATACAAGGATCAGGATCTGATTGTGACGGACGGAACCACCCTGCTTGGGGCTGACGACAAGGCGGGAGCTGCGCAGATCATGGCCATGGCGGAATATCTGCTGACCCATCCGGAGGTAAGGCACGGCAGGATCCGTATCGGCTTTACTCCTGACGAGGAAGTGGGAAGAGGAACGGATCATTTTGATATAAAGCTTTTCGGCGCTGATTATGCCTTTACGGTGGACGGCGGAGAGCTGGGTGAGCTGGAGGATGAGACCTTTAATGCCGCTGACGGAATTCTCGAGGTAAACGGAAGAAATGTCCACCCCGGCAGCGCCAAGGGGAGGATGATTAATTCTATTTTGATCGCTCAGGAATTTCACAGCCTGCTTCCCGTATTTCAAAATCCTATGTACACAGAAGGGTACGAGGGGTTTTTCCACCTGGACAATATCAAAGGAGACGTGGAACATACTGTAGCCCAATATATTATCAGAGATCATGACAAGAGCTTTTTTGCCCAGAAAAAAGAAATGTTCCGGCAATGCGCGGATTTCCTGAACCAGAAGTATGGAGAGGGGACTGCAAGCGTCAGGATTCAGGATTCTTACTATAACATGAAAGAGGTTCTGAAGCCCCATGCCCATTTGGTGGAAAATGCCTGTGAGGCCATGCGGGAGCTTGGAATTGAACCGATGATCACGCCGATCCGCGGCGGAACAGACGGCGCACGCCTTTCCTATATGGGATTACCCTGTCCTAATTTGTGTACCGGAGGAGCCAATTTCCATAGCCGGTATGAGTATGCCTGCGTCCAGTCCATGAATAAGGTTACGGAGCTGCTGATTAAGCTGGCTGTAAGATATGGGGAGCCAGGAAATATAAAAAGAAACGAGTACCCCGCTTGAGCATAAAGCTGTACGGTAAAAACTCGTTTCTTTTAAGAAATTGTATGATAGAAAGGTAAAAAAGTCAAGAGAAATGTATAATGAAATTGATCTGGATAAAATAGACATAAATGCAGAACCGCCCACAGAGGAGCCGGCCAGACAGCATTATTTTATGGCAAAATGCCGCAAATGGGTAAAAGACTTTGAGCAAAAAAATGGTCGTCTTCCCCAAGCCTGCGTAGTCAATATGGGCTGTCAGATGAACGCCCGGGATTCCGAGAAGCTGACCGGCATTCTGCAGAATACCGGGTATGAGATCACTGAGGATGAGCGGGCTGACTTTGTAATTTTGAATACCTGTACGGTTAGGGATAATGCAAACCAGAAGGTGTACGGGAGGCTGGGAGAGCTGAACGGCCATAAGCGGAGAAATCCGGAGATGAAGATCGCTTTGTGCGGCTGTATGATGCAGGAAGCAGCGGTTATTGAGAAGATTAAAAAAAGCTATTCCTTTGTGGATCTGATATTCGGCACCCACAATATTTTTAAATTTGCAGAGCTGCTATGGACACTTCTTGCATCAGAGCGTATGATAATCGATATATGGCAGGATACGGACAAGATCGTGGAAGCCCTTCCTGTAGAGCGGAAATATCCCTTTAAGTCAGGGATTAATATTATGTTTGGCTGCAATAATTTCTGCAGCTATTGCATCGTGCCCTATGTGAGAGGCCGGGAGCGGAGCAGGGAGCCGGAGGATATCATTCGGGAGATACAGGGGCTGGTTTCCGACGGGGTGGTTGAGATCATGCTGCTGGGACAGAATGTAAATTCTTACGGCAAAAGTCTGACAAACCCGATTTCGTTTGCGGAATTGCTGCGCAGGGTCGAGCAGATTGAAGGAATAAAAAGGATCCGGTTTATGACCTCACATCCCAAGGATCTGTCCGATGAATTGATTGAAGTGATGAAGCATTCCCGTAAGATATGCAGGCATCTGCATCTGCCCCTGCAATCAGGCTCCACCCAGATTTTGGAGCAAATGAACCGACGGTACACCAGGGAGCAGTATCTGGAGCTGGCGGAGAAGATACGCCGGGAAATTCCCGATATTGCCATCACCACGGATATCATCGTGGGATTTCCCGGCGAGACGCCGAAGGATCTGGAAGAAACCATCGATGTTGTACGCCGGGTGAAATTCGACAATGCATTTACCTTTATCTATTCCAAACGCACCGGAACTCCGGCGGCAGCCATGGAGAACCAGGTTCCGGAGGCACAGGTGAAAGCCGGCTTTGACCGTCTGCTGAAGGTCGTACAGGAAACGGCCAGAGAACAGGTGTCAAAGCATCAGGGGAAGGTGCTGGATGCTTTAATTGAAGGGATAAACGAAAATGACGATACAATGGTTACGGGCCGGCTTTCTAACAATACGATTGTTCATGTGCCGGGAGACGAGTCTTTGATAGGAAGGATTGTCAGTGTCTCTCTGGATGAATGCCATGGATTTTATTACATAGGGCACGTGACGGACTTAAATGAGCAGAAGAGGGAGACAGGACAGTGACAGGCAGGGTGCGGACCACCATAGAAAGAATAGCGGTGGCGCCCGGACAGAGGCTGCTTGTTGTCAGCGATATTCATGGGCATTTTGATTATTTGGTTCAGCTGCTGAGAAGGCTCGAGTACGACAATGACGATGTTTTGATCGTTGTAGGGGATCTGGTGGACAAGGGACCGGAAAGTCTGCGGGTGGTGCAGTATCTCATGGATCTTTGCCGCCGGCATCCGGTCTATGTCTCTATGGGAAATGTTGATCTGGCCAGACTGTCTATGCTTCAGGAGGACTCCCCGGAGTCGGGAGAAGAATTTGCCGGTTTTGTGCAATGGTCGGAAAGGTACTGGGGAAGCAGTTTGTTTCAGGAAATGCTGGAGGAAACAGGCGTAAAGCCCAGTCAGTTAAACGGGCAAAATGCAGCGGAGTACCGCAGGCGGCTCAGAGAACAATTTCATGAGGAGCTGGACTTTCTTGGAAGCCGTCCCACGATTTTGACGGCGGGAAGATATCTTTTTGTACATGGGGGCATTCCCACGGAGGATTTAGAGGCCCTTGAGGGCACGGATGCAGTACCATATCTGAAGAACGACGCCTTTTTAGACCGAAGCTGCGGGTTTGAAAAATATACCGTTGTAACAGGACACTGGCCTGCCTGTCTGTATCGGAGGGACAGAGAAGATGTAAGTCCGTTGTTTGATAGGGAGAAAAACATTCTGTGCATCGACGGTGGCTGCGGGCTGAAATCAGCAGGCCAGCTGAACGGAATTATCATACCGGACTGCAGGTCGGAAATGAAAGAGCTTCAATGGACAAGCTATGACGGTTTTCCGCTGGCGACGGCGCTGGAATCTCAGGAAGAGAGAGCGGCGGATGTCCATATTACTTATTTTGACTGCAAGGTGGAGCTTTTGGAGGAAAATGGGAATATGGGAAGGATCCGCCAGCTTTCTTCCGGAAAGACCATGGAGGTTCCGCTGTCCTGGCTGAAAACCTGGAACAGCGGCGAGCTTTGCTGCAGCGACTGCTGTGACAGGTATCTTCCGGTGTCTTTCGGGGAACAGCTTTCGGTGATCTATGAAGCACAGAAGCGCCATTATGTAAAAAAGCGGGGGGAAATCGGCTGGTACGAAGGCGAAATGAGACCGGTTCAGGACAGGCTGCAGCTGATTGCGGGAGCGCCCCGGGACAGATGCTGGCGGCGGGAGAGAGAGCTTGCGGTATATGACCTTCTGGAGCGGCTGAATATCTCCTTCCAGCGGGTGGATCATTGCGAGGCCAATACCATGGAAGCCTGCAGGGTTATTGACGGTGCGCTGGATGCAGTCATTTGCAAAAACTTATTTTTGTGCAATCAACAGCGGACAATGTTTTACCTGCTGATGATGCCGGAAGGGAAAAAATTCAAAACAAAGGATCTATCGAAGCAGATCAACAGCGCCCGGCTTTCCTTCGCAGAGGCGGTCTACATGGAACGGTTCTTACATATTTCGCCTGGCTCCGTCAGTGTGATGGGGTTGATGAACGACAGAGAAAACCGGGTGCAGCTGTTGATCGACAGGGAGATTTTGACAGGTGAGTTTTTTGGATGTCATCCCTGTATGAATACCTCCAGTATTCGGCTCAGATTTACGGATCTTTTGGAAAAATTTTTGCCGGCGGTGCATCATGAACCGTATTTCGTGGAGCTTCCGTCAGCGCTTTAGGGGAGGATAAAATGGAAAAGTTAAAGCCAAAGCTTTTTTCGGTTATGAAGACTTACACAAAGGAGCAGTTCATAAAGGATGTGGTGTCAGGCATCATTGTGGCCATTATCGCCCTTCCGCTTTCCATTGCGCTGGCGCTGGCCAGCGGAGTTACGCCGGAAAAGGGGATTTATAGCGCCATTACGGCAGGATTTGTGATCTCCCTCCTGGGCGGAAGCCGGGTGCAGATCGCCGGTCCTACGGCAGCCTTTGCCACCATTGTTGCGGGAATTGTGGCAAAAAACGGCTTTGAAGGTCTCGTGATTGCCACGCTGATGGCGGGAATCATTCTGATCCTGATGGGATTACTTCGTCTGGGCAGTCTGATCCGTTTTATTCCTTACACCATCACCACAGGCTTTACGGCAGGAATCGCCGTCACCATCGTAATCGGTCAGATTAAGGATTTCCTGGGGCTTACCGTAGTGACTGAGGAGCCGCTGATCGAAACGGTGGAAAAGCTGGCGGCAGTATTTCATTTTATTGGGACGATTAACTGGCAGGCGGCGGCAGTGGGAGCAATCTGTCTGGCAATCCTCATCGGCTGGCCTTATCTTCCGGGGGTGTGTAAAAAGATACCGCCTTCCCTGATCGCGGTTCTGGCCGGCATCGCCATGGTCAGCGGTCTGAAGCTGCAGGTAAATACTATCGGGGATCTGTATGAGATATCCAATAAGCTTCCGGCGCTTTCGCTTCCGGCGTTTCGGTTTGAGACCATACACAGCGTGCTGCCGGATGCTTTCACCATAGCGGTTCTGGCGGCTATCGAATCCCTGCTGTCCTGTGTGGTGGCGGACAGTATGATCGGAAGCCGGCATCAGTCCAACACGGAGCTGGTGGCCCAGGGGGCCGGCAATATCGTGTCGGCTCTGTTTGGAGGAATCCCGGCTACAGGGGCCATTGCCAGGACGGCGGCCAATATTAAAAACGGCGGGCGCACGCCTATAGCCGGCATGGTTCATGCAGTGGTGCTTTTGTTGATTCTGGTGGTGCTGATGCCTTACGCCGCTCTGATCCCCATGCCTGCCATAGCAGCCATTTTATTTATGGTGGCATACAATATGTGCGGCTGGAGAAAATTCGTACATTTATGCAGGACCTCTCCCAAGAGCGACATTGCGGTTCTGGTGGTTACCTTTGTGCTGACAGTGGTATTTGATCTGGTGGTGGCTATCGAGGTCGGTATTTTGATGGCAGCGCTTCTGTTTATGAAACGGATGAGCGATGTGACTCAGGTGAAAGGGTGGAAATATGCACAGGAGGCGCAGGATCCCGACGGAACGGAGCTGCATGCGGTGCCCGAGAACACCAGGGTGTATGAGATCAGCGGACCGCTGTTTTTCGGAGCGGCTGACAAGATTCTGCAGATTGCGCCGGAGGGAAAGACGCGGTACCTGATTCTGCGTATGCGCAGCGTCAGCGCCATCGATGCCACGGCTATGCATACCCTGGAGGAGCTGCAGGAAAAATGCCGGCAGAAAAATATATGTCTGATTCTGTCCCATGTGAATGAACAGCCCATGCAGGTGATGAAAAAAGCAGGTTTTACGAAAAAGGTGGGAGAAGAAAACTTCTGCAGTCATATTTATGAGGCCCTGGACAGGGCCCAGGCGCTTGGGGAAGCAGGCCAGAATAAGTGAAAACAAAGGCGTGCTCTTGAAGCCGGCCAAAAGAACAGGAGCGGAGAAAACCGATGTCGGAACAGATACCTATTGAAGAATTGACACCCATGATGCAGCAATACATGGAGACAAAGAAGCAGTATAAGGATTGTATTCTTTTTTACCGCCTGGGCGATTTTTATGAGATGTTTTTTGAGGATGCCCTGACAGTGACTAAGGAGCTGGAGCTGACGCTTACCGGAAAGGCCTGCGGGCTGGAGGAGAGGGCTCCCATGTGCGGCGTTCCCTATCATGCGGTGGAGGGCTATCTGACCAAGCTGATCAGCAGAGGCTACAAGGTGGCGATCTGCGAGCAGGTGGAGGACCCTAAACTGGCGAAGGGACTGGTGAAGCGGGAGGTCACCCGGATCGTTACGCCGGGAACCAATCTGAATGTCCAGGCCATGGAAGAGACGAAAAACAATTTCCTCATGTGCATTACCTATACGCCTTCCCGAATCGGCATTTCAACAGCTGATGTGACCACCGGGGATTACTTTCTCACAGAGGTGGAGGATCTGCGGAAGCTGAATGATGAGCTGATGAAATATGAGCCGGCGGAGATCATCTGCAATGAAGCCTTCCTGGTCAGCGGCTTTGACATCGAGGAGCTGCGGGGACGGTATCATATTTCCGTCAATGCCCTGGAAGCCCATGTGTTTGATGATGAGAGCTGCAGGAGAACGCTGCTTCGGCATTTTAAGGTGAATACGCTTGCCGGGCTGGGGATAGAGGATTTTCCTGTGGGAATGCTTTCCGCGGGAGCTTTGCTTCAGTACCTTTATGATACACAGAAGACGGAGCTGGCACATTTTACCCATCTGTATCCGTATCTGACCAACAAATATATGCTGCTGGACAGCTCTACCAGAAGAAACCTGGAGCTGACGGAAACGCTGCGTGAGAAGCAGAAGAAGGGCTCTCTGCTTTGGGTTCTTGACAAAACCCGGACTGCCATGGGAGGGCGGCTGCTGCGCAGTATGCTGGAGCAGCCCCTGGTGGATAAGGCGGAGATGGAGAAGCGTCTGGACGCGGTGGAGGAACTGAACGGGGACAGCGTATCCAGGGATGAGCTGCGGGAATATCTGAATCCGGTATATGATCTGGAGAGGCTTCTGAGCAAGGTGACCTACAAAACCGCCAACCCCAGGGACTTTATCGCCTTTCGGAATTCTCTGGAGATGTTTCCGGCCATAAAAAAGGTTCTGAAGGGCTTTCGCTGTCAGGAGCTTGTAAATGTGGAGGAGGAGATCGACAGTCTGGAGGATATCTTTCAGCTGATTAAAGAGGCTATTGAAGAGGAACCGCCGGTGACCATCCGGGAGGGAGGCATGATCCGGGATGGCTTCGACGAGACCATAGATATGCTGCGCAGCGCCAAGCGGGATGGCAAGCAGTGGCTGGCGCAGCTGGAGGAACAGGACCGGGAGCGGACCGGAATCAAAAATCTGAAAATCAAGTTTAACAAGGTTTTCGGATATTATTTTGAAGTGACAAACTCTTATCGACAATTGGTTCCGGAGGATTATGTGCGCAAGCAGACCCTGGCTAACGCCGAGAGATATACTACACCGCGGCTGAAGGAGCTGGAGGATACGATTTTAAATGCCGAGGATAAGCTGACGGCCCTGGAATATGATCTGTTCTGTAAAATCCGGGATTCCATTGCCATGGAGCTGGAGCGGATTCAGAGGACGGCCCGGGCGGTGGCCAGGCTGGATGTGTATGCTTCTCTGGCTCTGACAGCCGAGCGGAATCATTATGTCCGTCCCAAACTGAACGAGAAAGGGCTTATCGATATCAAGGACGGAAGGCATCCTGTGGTGGAGCAGATGATCACCAACGATCTGTTTATCGCAAACGATACCTATCTGGACAATGGAAGCCATTGCATCAGCGTCATCACCGGGCCAAACATGGCGGGGAAGTCCACCTATATGCGTCAGACGGCCTTGATCGTGCTCATGGCTCAGGTGGGAAGCTTTGTGCCGGCAAAGAGCGCAAACATCGGGATCGTGGACAGGATTTTTACAAGAGTGGGAGCCTCCGACGATCTGGCCAGCGGACAATCCACCTTTATGGTAGAGATGAATGAGGTGGCCAATATTCTGCGCAACGCAACCTCTCGCAGCCTTTTGATTTTAGATGAAATCGGCAGGGGAACCTCCACCTTTGACGGACTGAGCATCGCCTGGGCGGTGATCGAGCATATCAGCAACCGGAAGCTTTTGGGCGCCAAAACGCTTTTTGCCACACATTATCACGAGCTGACCGAGCTGGAGGGCAAGATGAGCAATGTGAATAATTACTGTATCGCCGTAAAGGAGCGGGGAGACGACATCGTATTTCTGCGCAAGATCGTAAAAGGAGGGGCGGACCGCAGCTACGGAATCCAGGTGGCAAAGCTGGCGGGAGTGCCGGACATGGTCATTGACAGAGCCAGAGAAATCGTGGAACAGCTCACAGACAATGACATTATAGAAAAGATCCAGAGTATCAAGGTGGATGTGAAAAACGAGGGAAAGCCTCGGAAGATTCCCAGGCAGGACGAGGTGGATCTGGCCCAGATTTCCCTGTTTGACACGGTGACGGATGAGGATGTGCTGAAGGAGCTGATGGAGGTGGAGGTAAACACGCTGGCGCCTATCGATGCGCTGAATACATTATACAGACTGCAGAACAAGCTGAAGAATCGTTGGTAAGTATGAAAGGCGAAAAGATTTTCTAAGGCGTCAAAGGACACCGCCTAAGAAAATCTAAGTTTCGCCTCAAAGAATCGCTTGCGCGATTCTTCCCGATTCCATCAATTGTTTATGCCGCTGAAGGCGGTATATAAGGAAAATGATCTGGTATACGGAAAGGAAAAAGGTACGATATGGCGGGAATACATATTCTGGATTCGGAGACAATAGACAAGATCGCCGCCGGAGAGGTGGTGGAGCGTCCCTCCAGCGTAGTTAAGGAGCTGGTGGAAAATGCTGTGGATGCGGGAGCCGACGCCGTTACCGTGGAGATAAAAGACGGGGGCATTGAATTGATCCGGGTCACGGACAACGGCTGCGGTATGGAGCAGGGACAGCTGCGCACGGCTTTTCTCCGCCACGCTACCAGCAAAATAGAAACCGTGGAGGATCTGTCCAGAATTTCCAGTCTGGGATTCCGGGGGGAGGCCCTGTCCAGCATTGCGGCGGTGGCCAGAGTGGAGGTGGTCACAAGGACTGCGGCAAGTCTGGCCGGCAGCCGTATTTTTCTGGAGGGAGCCAGGGAGGTGGAATTCGGAGAGGTGGGGGCGCCGGAGGGGACTACCTTTCTGGTCAGAAATCTTTTCTTTAATACCCCTGTACGGCGGAAGTTTTTGAAGCAGCCTGCCACGGAGGGCGGATATATCGCCGACCTGATGGAGCATCTGGCTCTGTCGAGGCCGGATATTTCCTTTAAGCTGGTAATAGGAAACCAGCTTCGCTTCCACACCTCCGGCAACGGTGACCTGCGGGAGGTAATTTACCGCATCTACGGGAAGAAGGCGGCGGAGGCTCTGGTTCCCATCCAGGCGGAAAAAGCGGGCATCCGGGTGGAGGGATATCTGGGGAAACCGGTCCAGGTGCGCGCCAACAGGAATTTTGAGATATATTTTATCAACGGAAGATTTATCCGCAGTAATATTGTGGCCCGGGCCCTGGAAGAGGGCTACCGGGAATATCTGATGCAGCATAAGTTTCCCATGTGTGTGCTGCACATCACCATGGATGCGGAAACGGTAGATGTAAATGTACATCCCACAAAAATGGATGTACGATTCAGCGATGGCCCGGGAGTCAGCGAGTTTCTGACATCGGCGGTGAAGCAGACGCTGCAGCAAAGGGAAATGATGCCTGAGGCTTTTCTTTCTGGGGACAGAGAGAGAAAGGCGGAAGAGAGAGAAGAACGCAGGCTCAGGGAGAAGGAGCACACCCCGGAGCCCTTCGAGCAGAAGCGGATCCAGGAGTACCGGGTCATGGAGGAAAGCCGGTATCAGGCGGATCATCCCCGAAAGCAGGATTTCCTGCACAATCCAGTGTGGGCCAGAGTGAAGGGCACAGAGGATGCCGAGGCTGCGGGAGACTGCACTTTGGGAGAAAGCGGCAGAATTCCGGAATCGCAGCCGGAACCGCAGTCGGAGCCGGAAACGGATGGGGAAGACCCGGCTGCAGAGGAATTTGTTTTTACAGAAACCTCAGAATTTCCCCGGGAAATCAGCCAGAACGATGGAATATCTGAAGACAGAGGGGAACAGGACGTTTCCGAATTCCAGCCTGTACAGCTGAATTTGTTTGAGGAAAAGATCCTTACGGAGGATAACCGTGCCAGGTTCCGCATTGTGGGCCAGGTCTTTGAAACCTATTGGCTGGTGCAGTTTGAGGACAAGCTGCTTATGATCGATCAGCATGCCGCCCATGAAAAGGTAAATTATGAGCGGCTGATGACACAGTACCGGGAGAAGAAGGTTCTTTCCCAGAGCCTTTTACCGCCTGTGATCGTAAGCCTTTCGGGCCGGGAGGAATCGGTTCTGAGGGAGAATGAATCCGTTTTTCGGGCGCTGGGCTTCGAAGTGGAGGATTTCGGAGGAAGCGAATACGCTCTGCGGAGCGTTCCGGTGGATCTGTACGGCTGTAATGAGCGGGAGATGTTTCTGGAGGTACTGGATCAGCTGGCAGAGGGAAGCGGCTTTGGAGGGATCCGGGCGGCGGAGGAAAAGATAGCCTCCATGTCCTGCAAGGCGGCGGTAAAGGGAAACCGATGTCTTAAGACGGTGGAGGCGGAGGCGTTGATTGACGAGCTGTTAACCCTGGACAATCCTTATAACTGCCCTCACGGACGTCCTACCATAGTGACCATGACCAAAGCGGAGATGGATAGAAAGTTTAAAAGAATTGTAAATTAGAAAAGAATTACAGGTCTGAAAAGGAGCGGTTTCCATGGACGAAAAAAAATCTCCTTTGATTGTGTTGACCGGCCCTACGGCCGTGGGAAAGACCAGATTGTCTGTCGACCTGGCCAGGGCGGTGGGCGGTGAAATCGTGTCTGCGGATTCCATGCAGGTATACCGGCATATGAATATTGGTTCCGCCAAAATAACCCGGGAACAGATGCAGGGAATCCTCCACCATATGATAGATATACTGGATCCCCGGGAAAGCTTTAATGTGGCAATGTTTCAGGAAAAAAGCAGGGAATGCCTGGCACAGATTTACGGGCGGGGGCATATTCCGGTGGTCACCGGAGGCACAGGGTTTTATATCCAGGCATTGTTAAAGAATGTGGATTTTTCGGGAGAGGAAGGCCTTGACGGGGAAAAGGAGGAGCCCGGAGCATACCGGAAATATCTGGAAGCGCTGGCGGAGGAAAAGGGACCGGATTACCTGCATTCGCTGCTGTGCCAGGCAGATCCGGTTTCTGCAAAGGCCATTCATGCCAATAATATCAAGCGGACGATCCGGGCGCTGGAGTTCTATCATTTGACGGGACAGCGGATATCGGAGCACAATCGGCAGGAAAAGCAGAAGACTTCCGTCTACAATTCCTGCTATTTTGTGTTGAATGATGAGCGGGAAAGGCTTTATTCCCGCATTGAACAGAGGGTGGATGAAATGCTGGAGGAAGGGCTTGTGGAGGAAGTGAAGGCGCTTAAGCGCATGGGCTGTCATAAGGGGATGGTTTCCATGCAGGGCCTGGGCTATAAGGAAATTCTGGCCTGGCTGGAAGGAGAATGCACCTATGAGCAGGCAGTGGAGGTACTGAAGCGGGACACCAGACATTTTGCCAAGCGCCAGCTGACTTGGTTTCGCCGGGAGAGGGAAGTCATCTGGGTGGAAAAAAACAGGTTTGACTATGACGATGAGAAAATCCTGGAATTTATGCTGGAAAAATTGCGGGAAAGGGGAATTGTATCATGAAAGAAGATTTGCTGAAGGAAATGTATGCCGGCATGGGCATCAGCCGTGAGGTATATGAATACGGAGAGCGGACTTTAGCGGCGCTGGGGGACCGTTTTCGAAGGATCGATGAGGTTTCGGAATACAACCAGCTGAAGGTGGTGCGGGCCATGCAGGAGTGCCGGGTGAGCGAGGCCTGTCTGCTGGGCACCACAGGGTATGGCTACAACGATCTGGGCAGGGATACCCTGGAGGCAGTGTATGCAAAGGTCTTCCACACAGAGGATGCGCTGGTCCGTCCTCAGATCACCTGCGGAACCCATGCGCTGGCGCTGGCGCTCATGAGCAATCTCAGGCCGGGGGATCAGCTGCTTTCTCCTGTGGGAAAGCCCTACGATACCCTGGAGGAGGTCATCGGTATTCGGCCCTCCCGGGGGTCTCTGGCGGAATACGGCGTTTCCTACAGACAGGTGGACCTTCTTTCTGACGGAAGCTTTGACTATGAGAATATCCGGAATAATATTAATGAGCATACACGTCTGGTTACCATACAAAGGTCCAAGGGCTATCAGACCCGTCCTACGCTTTCCGTGGAAAGGATCGGGGAGCTGATCTCCTTTATCAAAGAAATCAGGCCGGATATTATCTGCATGGTAGACAACTGCTACGGTGAATTTGTGGAGACCATAGAGCCCGGCGACGTGGGCGCGGATATGGTGGTGGGGTCTCTCATCAAAAATCCCGGAGGCGGTCTGGCTCCCATCGGCGGATACATCGCAGGGAAAAGAGAGTGCGTGGAGAACGCGGCATTTCGTCTGACGTCTCCGGGGCTTGGCAAGGAGGTAGGCGCCTCGCTGGGGGTGCTGAAAGATTTTTATCAGGGGCTGTTTCTGGCCCCCTCCGTCACCGCATCTGCCCTGAAGGGGGCTGTGTTTGCCGCAAATCTGTATGAGCCGCTGGGTTTTTCCGTGGTACCGGACAGTACGGAGAGCCGTCATGATATTATACAGGCAGTGACCTTCGGCACCCCGGAGGGAGTCGTGGCTTTCTGCCAGGGGATCCAGGCCGCCGCGCCGGTGGACAGTCATGTGACGCCCCAGCCCTGGGACATGCCGGGCTATGATTCACAGGTGATTATGGCGGCCGGTGCTTTCGTATCGGGCTCCTCCATCGAGCTTTCGGCAGACGGCCCCATCAAGCCGCCCTATGCCGTTTATTTTCAGGGAGGCCTGACCTGGCAGCATGCGAAATTCGGAATCCTGAAATCCCTGCAGACGCTTTTGGACCGGGGAGTGCTGCTGCATATATAGTAGAAAAATGTAAAAATAAATTATTTGATTTTTATGTACAGAAAAAGCATTTTATGTTACTATATAAAGACGTATGGAGCATGCATCGCACGGGCAGCGGGGCATGCGGAATCAGGTGTTTCGCAGACACCTGATGAAAATACAAAAGAAAGGATGAGGAATTGTTTTGAAGAAAGTCAACTGGGTATTGGTGCTGCTGGTGCTGGTGGGGTTTGTGATCGGCAGGTTTATCGGCACATATTTTGAGGGCACCTTTCTGAACTATGGGCAGTCCTTTGGGCTGAGCACACCTGTGGTTCTGGATCTGGGTTTCTTTGTCCTCACCTTCGGGCTGACGATACAGATCACCATCGCAAGCGTGGTGGGTGTGATCATCGCCCTGGTGGTATACCGCTTTATCAGATAAGATGCGTCGGAGAAGGCTGGAAAAGGAGACGCATGAAAACAGAAAAAAGAAATACCCTGCAGGAGCTTCCTTATGAGAGGTTTCTGCGTTTCGGGCCGGAAAATCTTACGGAGGCAGAGCTGCTGGCCATCATTATCCGTACCGGCACCAGGGAGAGGAACGCGCTTCAGGTGGCGGAGCAGGTGCTGCAGCTGGCCAGATATCCCAAACGGGGACTTCTGGGGCTTTACGACGTATCTCTGGAGGATCTGAAGTCCGTCAAGGGAATCGGAGACGTTAAGGCAGTGCGGCTGAAGTGTCTCACCGAATTATCCATGCGGATGAGCGCCGCCAGGGCTGTCAGCGGGGCGAAGCTCACCAGGTCCTCCCAGGCGGCGGAGTACTTTATGGAAAGGCTTCGTCACAGGGACACGGAATGTGTCATTTTGGTGTGCCTGGATGCAAAGGGACAGATCATCAGAGAAAAAAAGCTCTCTGATGGCAGCGTGAATGTTTCACTGATTTCTCCCAGAGAGGTTTTTCTGGAAGCTCTTGCAGACCGGGCGGTGAATATCCTGCTGATCCATAATCATCCCAGCGGGGATCCCACTCCCAGCAGAATGGACCGGGAGTTAACGGATAATATCCGGGAGATGGGAGCGAAGCTGAATATTCCTCTGCTGGATCATATTATTATCGGAGACCGCAGGTATGTGAGCTTTAAGGAATCCGCCTGGTTTGAAAATATTGGGGATTCTCTCCACAAAACATGACATGAACTATGCAGCAGGCCGCGCCGTGCCGCTGCGGTTACATCGGAAAGGGGCTGTCATTTTGGCAAACAACGCATTCGGTATCGATCTCGGTACCAACAACATTAAAATTTACAGCAGGAGCGACGAAAATGTTCTGATCGAAAAGAATATGATCGCCATTGAAAACAAGAATACCCTGTTTGCGTATGGGAATTCTGCTTTTGAAATGTATGAGAAGGCGCCCGGAAATATTCATATTTCTTATCCGCTTTCCAACGGAGTCATCGCGGACATCAAGAATATGGAGACTCTGATCCAGTACTTTATCGGAGATCTGCAGAAGGGTATTGCCAAGCCTGCGGATTTTTATATTGCGGTTCCCACGGATGTGACGGAGGTGGAGAAGCGGGCGTTCTACGATCTGATCAAGGATGCCGGAGTAAAGGCCCGCAAGATTATGGTGGTGGAGAAGGCCGTGGCGGACGGTCTTGGTCTGGACATCGACGTAAAAAATTCCCAGGGCGTCATGGTGGTCAACGTAGGCTATGAGACCACCGAAATTTCCATTCTGTCTCTGGGAGGGATTGTTTTAAGCCGCCTGATCAAGACGGGCGGATTGAAGTTTGACGAAGCCATCAGAACTGCTGTCAGAAAGAAATTCAGCCTGGTCATCGGCGGAAAGACCTCCGAGACGGTAAAAATTCAGCTGAAGGATCTGGAGGCCGAGGGAAGAGGAGCCGTGGTTTATGGCCGTGACATTGTCACGGGACTGCCCGTGGAGCGGGAGATCCCGACCAAGCTGGTAGACGAAGCCCTGGAGGAGCATTTCAACAGTATTATCGATAACGTGAAGGTGATTCTGGAGCGGACGCCTCCGGAGCTGGCAGCCGACATATACCGGCATGGAATATATCTTACCGGCGGCGCCTCTCAGGTGAGTCATCTGGCGGAACGGTTGGCCATGGGAACGGGGCTGCGGGTCAATGTCTCGGAGAACCCTTCCATCAGCGTCGTCATGGGCCTGGCCAAGATTATTAAGGACGAAAATTACAGATCGGTTGCCTACGCCATCGAAGGGATGAGTAAATGAGCCCTGTTTTAAAAAGAAGAGGGGAGAGATTTACGATACCGGGTAAATATCTCCTTTTGATTCTGACAATTTTATGTGTGCTGATGATGCTGGTCACCTTTGGCACAGACGTGTTTAACAGGCCGCTGAATACCATAGTGGGATATGCGGTGGTTCCGTTTCAGCAGGGGATCGGGAAGGTGGGCAGGTGGCTGTCCAACCGCTCCGAGGAGCTGGTGCAGATCCGCATGCTTTTGGAGGAAAACGCCAGACTGAAGGAAGAGGTAGCCGCCCTGACGGAGGAGAACACCCTGCTCCAGCAGGATAAGTATGAGCTGAACGAGCTGAGGGAGCTGATGTCCCTGAGCGAACAGTATGGAGAGTATCATAAGGTGGGCGCCCGTATTATCGGCAGGGATTCGGGCAACTGGTTTTCCTCTTTTCTGATTGATAAGGGAACGGAGGACGGCCTGGCGCTGGACATGAATGTGATAGCCGGGGGCGGGCTTGTAGGGCGAATCACTTCCGTGGGTCCCAATTGGGCAAAGGTTACTTCCATTATTTCCGACAACAGCAATGTCAGCGGAATGACTCTGTCCACAGGTGACAATCTGATGGTGTCGGGGGATTTAAAGCTCATGGCCGACGGCTGCATTACCTTCAGCCAGCTGATGGACAGTCAGAATGCAGTGGTAGAGGGAGATAAGGTAGTTACTTCGGATATCAGCGATAAGTTTCTGCCGAACATACTGATCGGATATATCAATTCTATCAGCAGGGATCCCAACAATCTGACAAAATCAGGTCTGATCACGCCGGCTGTGGATTTTGAGCATCTGAGCGAGGTGCTGGTGATCACAGATATGAAGCAGTCTGCCGGAGAGTAGGCGGGCTGGATATGGCCGGGAGGAATTATGCTCAGAAAAGGGATTGTGTTTTTATTTATATTGATCAGCTTTATTCTGCAGTGCAGCGTGTTCGGAAGCCTTGCCTTTGCGGGAATCATTCCGAACCTGATGGTGATTCTCACATCCTCTTTCGGTTTTATGCGGGGAGAAAAGGAAGGGCTGGTCATTGGTTTTTTCTGCGGTCTTCTGACAGATATCTTTTTTGGCAATTTTCTTGGATTCTACGCCCTGGTGCTGATGTACATAGGTTATCTGAACGGTAAATTCAGCAGAATATTTTATCCGGAGGATCTGAAGCTTCCCATAGCGCTGATCATTGTCAGTGACCTGTCCTACGGGGTGATCTGCTATGTTTTAATGTTTCTGCTGAGGAGGCGGTTTGAGTTTATTTATTATTTTTCTCATATTATACTGCCGGAAATGTTATACACTATTGTAGTTACTATCTTCCTGTACCCGTTGATTCTGAAAGTGAACGAGAAGCTGGAAGCAAGGGAAAAAAGGAGAGCACAGAAATTTGTTTGATGAATTAAAGGACAAGCTTATAGGGATCATAACCAGCAGATTGACTGTTTTTACCCTGGTTTTTTTTGCCCTGGGCGCCATTCTCATTTATCGGTGCTTTGATTTACAGATCGTCCGGGGAGAAGAATATCTGGAGGATTTTGCCCTGCAGATCGAAAAGACCCGGGACATTGCCAGTACCAGAGGAAATATTTATGACAGAAACGGTAATGTGATGGCCTATAATGAACTGGCATATTCCGTCAAAATAGAGGATGTGTTTGAGACCAACCGTCAGAAAAATTCCAGGGTAAACGAGACGGTGATGCGTCTGATTCAGATGATTGAGAAAAACGGCGATCATGTGATCACGGATTTCAGAATTGTTCTCAACGAGGACAATGAATTTGAATATTCGGTGGAGGGGACAAGCCTTTTACGTTTTTTGGCCGATGTCTACGGCAGAAAGACAGTAGGCGAACTGAAGCCGGAGGAGCAGACGGCGACTCCTCTGGAGATTATGGAGTTTTTAAGCCGTCCAAGCGGTTTTGCCATTGGAGTATATGAGGATCCGGATAACACGAAAAGCACGTTCCTGGCCGGAGAAGGATATTCCAGGGAGGACTGGCTGAAGCTGGTAACCATCCGCTATGCCATGAATCTAACATCCTACCGTAAGTATATCGGCACCACCGTGGCGACCAATGTCTGCCGTGAGACAGTCGCTGTCATCATGGAAAATTCTGCGGAGCTTCCCGGTGTTTCCATTGTGGAGGACACGGTTCGTCGATATGTGGACAGTGAGTATTTTGCCCATTTGCTGGGATATACCGGCAAGATTTCTTCGGAGGAGCTGACAACGCTGAATGAAGAGCTGGCAGCCCAGGGCATGGGTACGGATACCTATAATATTAATGATGTGGTGGGAAAAAACGGGATCGAGGCATCCTTCGAAACCACTCTGCAGGGTGTCAAGGGCTATGAAAAGGTCATAGTGGATGTGACGGGAAAGGTAATCAGCATTGAGGAGCGTCAGGAGGCTCAGGCAGGGAAGGACATTTATCTGACCGTGGATATGGAGCTGACAAAGGCGGTGTATCACATATTGGAGCAGCGTCTGGCGGGATTGGTTTCCAGCAAAATATTTGACGGCAGAGAATATGTGCCCGGACCCAACGCAAGCAGTTCAGATATCAAGATTCCGATTTATGATGTCTATTTTGCCATGTTCAACAATTCCATTATCGATATGAAGCATATGGCAGGGGAGGATGCCGAGGAGACGGAGCGGGCAGTATACGAGGCATATCTGCAGTATAAGGCTTCCGTCTATGAAAGGCTGACGGAGGAGCTTACGGAGGAACTGACGCCGTATAATAAGCTTTCCAAGGAGTATCAAAATTACGAGACCGATATTGTGAGACTGCTCAACAGAAACGGTGTGATTATGTCCGAGGCGGTAGATGCGGGTGACTCTGTCCAGGTGGCCTGGGTTTCGGAGGAAACCATCAGTCTCTGCGAATATCTCAGGTACTGTATTTCGAAAAACTGGATTGACGTGAGTAAGCTGTCGTTAAATGATAAATATTCCGATTCTTCGGAAATCTACAGCAAGCTCCTGGAATATATTCTGGAATCTATCGATAACAACACGGAATTTCAGAAAAAATTTTATAAGTATATGCTTTTGTCCAATGCTATAACCGGAAGAATGGTCTGCCAGGTGCTCTGCGAGCAAAGAGCTGTGGAAATTCCGCCGGAGGATGAGGAAGCGCTGTACAGCGGCAGGCTCAGCGCTTATCAATTCATGAAAAACCGGATTAACAATATTGACATCACACCGGCCCAGCTGGCTCTGGATCCCTGCAACGCCTCTGTGGTAATCACGGATGTGAACAGCGGAGATGTGCTGGCGATGGTGTCCTACCCGGGTTATGACAACAATAAAATGGCCAATTCCATCAACGCAGAATATTTTGCCAAGCTGAATGCGGACAAGGCCAATCCTCAGATCAATTACGCCACTCAGTATAAAGCGGCGCCGGGATCCACCTTCAAAATGGTCTCTGCGGCGGCGGGACTGATGGAGAATGTGATTTCTCTGAACGGCAGGGTAAATTGTACCGGTACCTTTACGGAGGTTACGCCTTCGCCCAGATGCTGGATGCGAAGCGGTCATGGAAATGAGAATCTGACCACTGCCATCCGGGATTCCTGCAACTACTATTTTTACAATTTAGGCTATATGCTTGCCACCGAATCCGGAACCTACAGCGACTCGGAGGGGCTGAATATTTTATACGAATATGCAGATATGTTCGGTCTGACGGAAAAGTCCGGTGTGGAGATATCGGAGGCGGTTCCGGAATTTTCCGATATTGACCCGGTGCGTTCTGCCATCGGCCAGGGAACCAACAGCTATACCACCGTTGGGATTGCTAGGTATACTACTGCCGTGGCCAACGGCGGAACCTGCTATAATCTTACTCTGGTAGACAGGATAGAGGACTCTCAGGGCGTTTTGATCCGGGAAATAGAGCCCTCGATCCGCAATATCATCGAGCTTCCGGACGAATATTGGAACGCCGTTCACTCCGGCATGCAGCAGGTGGTCCAGCGGAAGAGCTACTTCAATGATCTGGCGGTGGAGGTGGCGGGAAAGACAGGAACTGCAGAACAGACCACTTCCAGACCTAGCCATGCTCTGTTTGTCTGCTATGCGCCCTATGAACAGCCGGAGATCTCCATTGTGACCCGAATTCCGTTCGGATACTCCTCGGATCACGCGGCGCAGACGACCAAGGATATCATCATGTATTATTATGGCCTGGCAGAAAAGGAGGATCTGATCACCGGTGCGGCGGTCGCTCCCGATGCAGGAGTTTCCAATGAGTTGTAGGAGGAATGAGATGAAAGAGGCTGTGTTGATCAAAAGCTTTCCCAACGGAATCACCCTTCGTCTGGACGGAGAGCTTCCCTTTGAAGAACTGCTGACAGAAATCAACTATAAGTTTTCCGAGGCCAGGGCTTTTTTCGGAAAGGTATCCATGGCGCTTTCCATTGAAGGAAGAGAGGTGTCGGGGCCCGAGGAGATCAGAATCCTGGACGCAATTCAGAGCAGCAGTGATGTGAAAATTATTTGCATTGTAGGAAGGGACGAAGCGACCAACAAGAACTTTATACGGGCCCTGGCCCACATGGAAAAAAAGCTCTCCGGGGGCGATGACGGCCAGTTTTTTAAAGGCAGTCTGAAAAACAAGGAGGTGCTGGAAACGGAAAACAGTATTATCGTGCTGGGGGATGTGTATCCGGGCAGCGCGGTGATCAGCGCCAGAAACGTCATTATCCTGGGCGGGCTTTACGGAGAGGCTTATGCCGGAGGGAACGGCAGGGAAGGAGCATTTGTAGCAGCGCTTGAAATGGAGCCGGAAAGAATTAAAATCGGCGATTTCAAATATAAACCGACTGCCAGGCAGTCAAAATGGGGCATCCGCCCGAAGGTACAACCGAAAATTGCATATGTGAAAAACAATAAGATAACCTTTGACGGACTTACGAAAGATTTGCTGAGCACCTTCTAGGGAAACGGCGCCGCAGGCTGTGCGGTGCTCCCCGGAGTGGTTCGGAGGACGACAAATCAAGATTTGGAGGAGGATCAAATGGAAAATCAATTTTCCCAGGAGCGGAAGGGCTCCGAAGTCATTGTCGTCACTTCAGGTAAGGGCGGTGTGGGAAAGACCACCACATCAGCAAACGTAGGTACAGGTCTTGCAAAGCTGGGCAGAAAGGTGTGCCTTATTGACACCGATATCGGCCTGCGCAATCTTGACGTGGTCATGGGGCTGGAAAATCGTATTGTATATAATCTGGTGGACGTGGTGGAGGGCAGCTGCCGGATTAAGCAGGCACTGATCCGGGACAAGCGTCATCCGGGGCTTTATCTGATGCCCTCCGCCCAGACCAGGGACAAGAGCGCGGTCACACCCGGACAGATGGTGAAGGTGATCGAGCATCTGAAGGAACAGTTTGACTATATTATTCTGGACTGTCCGGCAGGGATCGAACAAGGCTTCCAGAATGCCATTGCCGGGGCCAACAGAGCGCTGGTAGTAACTACTCCGGAGGTGTCCGCTATCCGGGATGCGGACCGGATCATCGGTCTTTTGGAGGCCAACGGATTTAAACAAATTGATTTGGTGATCAACCGCCTGCGGATGGATATGGTAAGGCGGGGAGATATGATGTCTGCTCAGGATGTGGTGGACATTCTGGCGATTCCCCTGATCGGAATCGTTCCGGATGACGAAAATGTGGTTATCGCTACAAACCAGGGAGAGCCGTTGGTGGGCAGCGATTCTCCGGCGGGACAGGCGTATTCAAATATAGTGCACAGAGTGGAGGGCAAGGAGGTTCCCTATCTGAACCTGGACAGAGGGATTTCCTTCTGGACCCGTGTCACCGGCATTTTTCACAAAGCGTAGGGAGGATCGAAATGAGACATTTCTTTCGAAGAAGAAGCTCCCGCCAGGTGGCCAAGGACAGGCTGAAGATTTTGCTGATCTCCGACAGAGTCAATTGCTCTCCTGAAATGATGGAGCTGATCAAAAACGATATCGCCAGGGTGATATCCAAGTACATGAAGATAGATTCCGACAATATAGAAATTCTGATTAATACACGTGGGAATAAATCAGGCCGGACCGTTAAACCCAGTCTTTATGCCAATATTCCCATCGTGGATGTCTCCGTGCCGGAATTGCATACGGAATCTGGCAAGTAGAGGAAATTATGTTTAGTACATTCAGAATTCGTGATTACGATTTTAAATTAGTGGTCATGACCCTGGCCCTGGCGGGCATCGGCGTCATGGCCATTGGAAGTGCCGAGCCTTCGCTCCAGACCAGGCAGCTGGCCGGCGCGGCTGTGGGCGCGGTGCTTATGATCGTGATCTCCTTTTTCAACTATTCCTTTCTATTAAAGTTTTACTGGTTAATGTATGCCATAAATATAGGGCTGCTGGCTCTGGTCCGGTATGTGGGGGACGAGGGCGGAGGCGCCCAGCGCTGGCTGGAGATCGGAGGATTACGATTTCAACCTTCCGAAACTGCTAAAATTTTGTTGATTTTATTCTTCGCAGCGTTTATTATGAGATATAAGGAGAAGCTGAACACCATATGGATCATAGGAGCCTGCATTCTTTTGATCATGCTCCCATGGTGGCTCATATATAAACAGCCGGATCTTTCTACCAGTATCGTGGTAATCATTGTCTTCTGCGTGGTGATGTTTGCAGGAGGGATCAGTCTGAAGCTGGTAATGGGTGTGATTGCAATCACAGTTCCTACCCTGGCGCTTCTGGTTTCTTTGGCCTTACAGCCGGATAATACATTATTGGAAGGATTCCAGAAGAACCGTATCCTCGCTTTTATCAATCCGGAGGAATATTCTGACAGGGAGGCCTACCAGCAGCTGAATTCTGTCATGGCCATAGGCTCCGGCCAGCTGGACGGAAAGGGGTACAAAAACAATGAGATCACATCCGTAAAAAACGGTAATTTTATCTCGGAGGCTGAGACGGATTTCATTTTTGCCGTGATTGGAGAGGAATTTGGTTTTAAAGGAAGCGTTGTGGTTATCGCCCTTCTAATGGGGATCGCTCTGGAATGTATTTCTGTGGCCAGAAAGGCGAAGGATGCGGCGGGTACGATCATTGCTTCCGGTATGGGCGGGCTGGTGGCATTTCAAGGGTTCCTTAATATAGGCGTGACAACGTTTATTCTGCCGAACACGGGACTGCCGCTTCCCTTTGTCAGCTATGGGCTGACTTCGCTGATGAGCCTGTTTATGGGGATGGGGGTAGTATTGAACGTCAGGCTCCAGGCAAAAAAACAAAACAGAGAGAGGGTATCGACATGAACATCGCATTGATCGCACATGATTCAAAAAAGAAGCTGATGCAGAATTTCTGCATTGCTTACAGGGGAATTTTAAGTAAAAACGAGCTGTATGCCACCGGCACTACAGGCCGGCTGATCGAGGAGGTCACAAATTTAAACATTCACAAATTTCTGGCGGGGCACTTGGGGGGAGAGCAGCAGATAGGAGCACAGATTGAGCACAATCAAATCGATCTGGTGGTATTTTTGAGGGATCCGCTGACACCAAAGATGCATGAGCCGGATGTCAACAACGTTGTGAAGCTGTGTGACATGTATAATATTCCGCTGGCCACCAATATAGCCAGCGCCGAGTTACTGATCAAGTCCCTGGACAGAGGAGATTTAGAGTGGCGTGAGATGTACAGATAGAGAATATTCCGAAGGCATATCTATAAGGAATAAGCAATGTACCGTCAGGAAGCATATTGCCGCTTTACTGTGCACGGTTTCCGCGGCTGTCTGTCTGCTGTCCGGATGCGGCGGGCTGAATTACGGAATGGCATATGATCCCGATTCGGATATCAGCAGCTTTAACGTGATATCCCGGCAGGATACCAGAACTGCGGTTTCCTTTGCCAGCGGACTGTGTGTGGTAAACGACAATGTAATGGACGATGAAAATGTGGATATGTCACAGGCGGAGGCTGCCGTTTTATTCAGCCTGAATGACAGACAGGTTATTTATTCGAAAAATGCCCACGAGGTTCTTTATCCGGCCAGTCTGACCAAGGTCATGACTGCGCTGGTGGCTCTTCGCTACGGCCGGCTGGATCAGGTGCTGACGGCTACCAGCGCCGTGAATATCACAGAGGCCGGCGCCACATTGTGCGGGCTAAAGGCTGGAGACACCATGACAATGGATCAGGCGCTCAGGATCCTGCTGGTATATTCTGCAAATGACGTTGCAAATTTGGTCGCAGAGGGCGTGGCAGGCTCCGTTGACCGTTTTGTGGAGATGATGAATGAAGAGGCGCGGAGACTGGGGGCGACCAACACTAATTTTGCCAATCCTCACGGGCTTACAGATCCCAATCACTATACCACGGCATATGATTTATATTTGATCTTTAATGAAGCCATTAAATTCGAAACTTTTAACGAGATCATACAGATGACAGGGTACCAGACTACATACTATGATGCAGACGGTAAAGCGAAGGAGTTTAACAAATCCACTACAAATCAGTTTTTGAAGGGGAATTATCAGCCGCCCTCAAATGTGAATATCATTGGCGGAAAGACAGGGACTACCAATGCCGCCGGCTGCTGTCTGGTGCTGTTATCCCGGGATGTGAGCGGTAATCCGTATATATCTGTTATCCTTCGTGCTGCATCCGGGGCGGATTTGTATACGGCGATGACGGATTTACTGGATGAGATTCATAAATAGAGGTTGTTTTTTGATTCGATTTCACTTATAATCTATTTATCAGGTGATGCAATAATTATTACTATAGGAGGGTTTCCAATGGTTCAATTAATTGTAGGAAAAAAAGGCAAGGGAAAGACAAAACAGCTGTTGGACAGAGTTAACAGCCAGATCAAGGAGATTTCAGGAAATATCGTTTATCTGGACAAAAGCACGAAGCACATGTATGAACTGAACAACAAGGTGCGTCTTGTGGATGTATCTCAATGTATGGTGGAGAACAGCAGCGAATTTCTTGGTTTCGTCAGCGGCATCATTTCGCAGGACCACGACCTGCAGCAGATGTATTTTGACAGCTTTCTGAAGATTGCATGTCTGAAGGATGAGGATCTTGTAGCAACTATTGAAAAATTGGAAAAACTCAGCAGGAATTTTGAGGTGGACTTCATTTTGAGCATTTCCCTGGATGAAGAGGAGCTCCCGGCAGATCTGAAGGATAAGGTTATTGTTTCACTGTAATCTTTTCGTTCTTGTTTTTACATAGCATTCACAAGTGATAAAAAGCCTCGGAAATTTTCTGGGGCTTTTGCCTTGTATGGACGCCCTCCGGAGGTAGTGGTTTTGGCGAAGAGAAGTAAGATAAAGAAATACAGAAAGCCTATAAATCTGAATATTGGAATGATCATTTTCGGCGTTATCTTTTTCTATGTGCTCGTGTGTGTCATTACATATTTTCAGACGAGCCATATCGTCCGCTATGAAGTGAAAGAGGGGTCTCTGGCCACGGACAACATATACAGAGGCGTTATTATACGGGAGGAAACCATCGTCTATGCCCAGGCCTCCGGCTACATCAATTTTTATGCCCGGGAGGGAGAGCGGGTGGCAAAGAACGATCTGGTTTATATTGTGGACGAGACCGGAAGACTCAGTGAAAGTCTTGCAGGCTTAAGTCTGGGGGAAAACTCTCTCAGCAGCCGGGAGCTGTCGGAGTTCCGCAGTGAGATCGTGAACTTTGTTCATGGCTTCGACAGCGGAGATTATGACAGCGCGTATGATTTCAAGGCATCTTTGAGCAACACGCTGATGAAGCTGGCGAATACCAATATGCTGGAAAGCATACGCAGCATGAACGGAACCTCCGGCGTTAACATCATCAATTACTCCTATGCTCCCACCACGGGAATCGTATCCTACTGGACAGACGGCTACGAGGAACTGAGGCCGCAGGATGTGACAGAGGCAGTATTTGATATTAAAAGTGATTATGAAAAAGAGCAGATTGTGGGGAATTCCCTGATGGCGGCAGGGGATCCCGTCTATAAGATATCCACCAGCGAGAACTGGTCGCTGGTCATTCCCATAGAACCGGAAAGAGGCGCAAAGCTTCAGGAAGAGGGCGTGATCAAGGTGCGGTTCCTCAAAAACCAGTACGAATCATGGGCGGAGACAAAGCTTTTGGCCAACGGAGACGGCAATACATATCTTCAGCTTTCTTTTAATAATTCCATGGTGACCTTTGTCACGGACCGGTTTCTGGATGTGGAGCTGATTGTGGAGGATGAGACCGGCCTGAAGATTCCGATTTCCTCAATTGTACAGAAGGAATTTTTCCTGATTCCCGAGGCCTTTGTTATTCCCGGCGGAAATAACGGCGGGGACAGCATTATGAAGCAGTGCTTTTTGGAAAACGGCGAGATTTCCAGTGAAGTGTTGGAGGTGGAAGTATATAATTTTGATAATGAAACAAAAGAATATTATCTGGACAGTTCTATTCTGGATGTAGGAGACATATTATATAAGTTAGACGGGCAGGAAACCTATACGGTGAGCAAACGGGCCACCCTGGTGGGCGTCTACAATATGAACAAAGGCTATGCCGATTTCAAACAGATCAATATTCTGTATAAGAATGAAGAATATGCCATTGTCAAATCCAATACCAAGTATGGACTGAATGTATATGATTATATCGTATTGAATGCTGAAACGGTCAAAGACGATCAGTTTATCAAATAGCGTGTGTGCTTCGATATGCGCGTCACAGCGGGCAGAAAGGCAGAAGAATGATACAGGAAAATATGGCGCTTGTGGAGCAAAACATAGAGGATGCCTGCCGGAAGGCAGGACGAAAACGTCAGGAGGTGTCGCTGATAGCGGTCAGCAAAACCATGCCGGTTTCCCTGCTTAAAGAGGCGTATGATGCGGGAGCCAGAGATTTTGGAGAAAATAAGGTGCAGGAGCTTCTGGATAAAATACCACAGCTCCCGAAGGATATCCGCTGGCACTTAATCGGCCATCTTCAGAGAAACAAGGTAAAATCCATCGTGGGAAAGACGGCGCTCATTCACAGCGTGGATTCCCTGCGGCTTGCGGAGGAGATCAGCCGGGAGGCCGTAAAACAGCAGGTGGATACTGACATTCTGATAGAAGTGAATGTGGCGGAGGAAGAGAGCAAATTCGGAGTTCATCTCCCGGATGCACTGGCTTTAGTGCAGCAGATCGCTTTATTGCCCGGAGTACATATTCAGGGTCTGATGACAGTGGCGCCATATGTGGAAAATGAAGAAGAAAATAGTATTATTTTTCGCAAATTGAAGGAATTGTCTGTTGACATAGCGAAGAAAAACATTGATAATGTTAACATGAATATATTATCGATGGGCATGACCGGTGATTACATGACGGCGATCCGGGAAGGCGCTACCTGCGTGAGAGTGGGGACAGGAATTTTTGGCCGGCGGGATTACACCAAGCGTCAGTCTGAGCAGCCTCAGACTGCGGAAAGGCATGGTATTTGATATGGGAGTTATGGACAAGTTTTTAAATTATATGAAGCTGAACGGCGAAGACGACGAAGACTATTATGACGATGACTATCTGGATGACGACGAGGAGCTGGAGCCTGCTCCCGCGCCCAGAAGGATGCAGACTCAGAGACAGAGGGATGAGGATGAGCAGGAGGAGCGGCCTGTCAGGAGGCAGCCTGCCGCCAACAAGATCACTCCAATCAATAAACCGTCATCATCCAGACGGATGATGAACAGTGCAGGGATGGAGGTCTGTGTGATCAAACCCACCTCTGTGGAGGATGCCCGTGAGATCACGGAAACGCTTCTGGCAAATCGGACTGTAGTGCTGAACCTGGAAGGTCTGGATGTGGATATCGCTCAGCGTATTATCGACTTTACCAGTGGTTCCTGCTTTGCCATCGCGGGAAATCTGCAGAAGATATCTCATTATATTTTTATCATTACACCAGCCAGTGTGGATATATCGGGCGATTTTCAGGATATTTTCGGCAATTCCTTCGATATGCCCATAAACAACGGATAACCGGAGAAAAATAGTATGTCAGAAAGACTAACTGTACAGTACAATAAGAAACCCTGTTATGATATTGTGTTTACACAGAGCTTTGACGAGCTGTGGGACGAGCTGGAAGCTCTGGATGCAGGAAAGCGCAGGATCTGTATCCTTACGGATACCAAAGTGGATGAATTATACGGAAGCCGGCTTTTGGAGCTTTTGGAGGGAAAGTGCAAAAAAGCGGTGAAATATGCTTTCCCCCAGGGAGAAGAACATAAGAATCTGGACACCGTGCGCGGTATCTATCGATTTCTGATAGAGGAAAGCTTTGACCGCAGGGATTTTTTGCTGGCCCTGGGCGGAGGCGTCGTGGGAGACACCGCCGGGTATGTGGCGGCCACTTATCTGAGGGGAATAGATTTTGTACAGGTTCCCACTACTCTGCTTGCCCAGGCGGACAGCAGCATCGGCGGCAAGACGGGAGTGGATTTTGACGGATATAAGAATATGGTAGGCGCATTTAAGATGCCCCGGCTTGTATACATGAATCTGACAACCCTTACCACCTTGGAAGACAGACAGTTTTTTTCAGGGTTTGCAGAGGTTATGAAGCATGGATTGATTCGAGACGCTTTATTTTATGAATGGCTTATCGAGAATATGTATGAAATCTGTGAGAGGGACCTGAATGTACTTCAGGAAATGCTGGCCAGAAGCTGTGCCATAAAGAAGCTGGTGGTGGAGAAGGATCCCACGGAACAGGGTGAAAGGGCGCTTTTGAATTTCGGTCATACAGTGGGGCATGCCATTGAAAAGGCCAAAGGCTTTGAATTGTATCATGGAGAATGTGTGGCTCTGGGGGCTGTGGCGGCGGCTTATATCTCCTGGAAAAAGGAACTGCTTTCCATGGATGAGTATTATGAGATCAGGGATATGTTTGTTCCTTTTTACCTTCCGATTACGGTGGATGGGATCGACCCTCAGGAGATTCTCAGGCTGACGAAATCCGATAAAAAAATGGACGCGGGGAATATCCGTTTTATACTGTTGAAAAAAATAGGCAGGGCAGTGATCGATACTTCGGTTACGGACGAGGAGCTGCTGGCTGCCATTGAGGAGATATATTTCAGTGAGGAAGACGCCCGTGCGTAACAAAAAGTTTTATCTGGCGGTTGATGCAGTGACAGTTGTCCTGCTTTTGGCATTGGATCAGCTCACAAAGCATCTGGCCATAGTGTACTTAAAAAACAATCAGCCTCTGGTTTTGATTAAGGGAGTGCTGGAGCTTCAGTATCTGGAAAACAGGGGATCAGCCTTTGGAATTCTTCAGGGGCAGAAAATTTTTCTGCTGTTGACAGGAATCATATTTATGGCTGTGCTTTTGGGAGTCCTGTTTCGGGTTCCGGCGGAGAAAAAGTATGTGCTGGTACACATTTGTCTGGCGGCTGTCATAGCAGGCGGACTGGGAAATATCTGGGACAGGCTTCGGTTTGATTATGTAGTGGATTTCATTTCTTTTGTGTTGATTCACTTTCCGATTTTTAATGTTGCAGATTGTTATATAGTGGTTTCTACAATTGGTCTGTTTTTACTGTTTCTTTTTGTGTTCCGGGACGAGGATCTGGAATTCCTGAATTTTAGACGGAAGCGTCAGAAAGAGACACAACACCATTAAATGAAGGGGCTTTGGAAGTATAAATGGAAGATGCTTCAGAAAAGGTTTATTGTTTTGAAATAACAGAAGAGCAGGAAGATGAGAGAATCGATAAGTGCCTTTCGACGCTTATCGATTCTTTGTCGCGTTCTTTTATTCAGAAGATGATCCGGGATGAGGCAGTGACAGTAAACGGGTCTCCGGTCAGGGGAAGCTATCGGGTAAAAGCGGAGGACAGGATTTGTTTTTGCCTTCCCCAGGCCGTAGAACCTTCTGTGGCGCCTGAAAATATTCCTCTGGATATTTTATATGAGGATAAGGATATTATTATAGTAAATAAGCCGAAGGGCATGGTGGTTCATCCTGCCGCAGGCCATTACAGCGGCACGCTGGTTAATGCATTGCTGTATTATTGTGGTGAAGATTTATCAGGAATCAACGGCGTCCTGCGGCCCGGAATCGTTCATCGTATTGACCGGGATACCACGGGCTCCGTCATTGTCTGCAAAAATGATATGGCCCACCGCTCCATGGCGCAGCAGCTGAAGGATCATTCGGTCACCAGAAGGTATCACGCTATCTGTTATGGAAGGCTGAAGGATCCGGAGGGGATTATTGATAAGCCCATCGGCAGGCATCCTTCGGATCGGAAAAAAATGGCAGTTAATGAGAGGAACGGAAAACAGGCTGTTACTCATTATCGGGTATTAGATTATTTCTCCGGGTACACGTATATTGAATGTGAGCTGGAGACGGGACGGACACACCAGATCAGAGTCCATATGGCAAGTATTGGACATCCGCTTTTGGGGGACGAAGTATATTCTGCACGAAAGTGTCCCTTCCGGCTTCAGGGACAGACTCTTCATGCGAAGATTCTGGGATTTTGTCATCCGGCCTCCGGGGAATATATGGAAACAGATGCACCCCTGCCAGAATATTTTAATAACTTATTAAAAATATTAGTTTGATTTTTCTATTGTCTAAATTTTTTATATGCGGTATAATATTATCAGACAAAAATGGAGGAGAGGTGGATTTATGAATACTGTAATTACGATTGGAAGACAGTTCGGATCGGCAGGCCGTGAAATCGGATTAAAGGTTGCGGAGTATTTCGGGATTAAATGCTATGACAAGGATCTCCTGACCAGGGCCGCAAAGGAGAGCGGTTTCTGTGAGGAGATGATCCAGAACCATGACGAGCGTCCCACCAATTCGTTTCTTTACAATTTGGTGATGGATACCTATTCCTTTGGATATAATGCATCCTCTTTTGTGGATATGCCTATCAGCCACAAGGTTTTTCTGGCCCAGTTTGATACCATCAAAAAGATTGCCGATGAGGGTCCCTGCGTGATCGTGGGCCGTTGTGCGGATTATGCGCTGGCCGATTATAAAAACGTAATTCATTTGTTTATATATGGCAACGAGGACACAAAAATAAAGCATGTCATGGAAAAGTATGAGCTGTCCGAAGCCAAGGCACGGGATATGATCATCAAAAAGGATAAACAGCGCCAGAGCTATTACAATTACTATTCTTCCAAGAAATGGGGCAGAGCCGACAGCTACGATCTGTGTATCAACAGCAGTATCCTTGGGGTGGACGGCACTGTAAAGCTGATCGCTCAGTACGTGGAGGATTTTGAAAAGAGAAATGCCTGAGGGCGTAAATAGTGGCGAAAGCTGTTTTTTGCTATAACCAGACGGAAAGAAGCATAATAAGAAATGTAATAAAAGCGTAATAAAAAGCATCTGAAAGTGTTGACAGAAAAAGGCATCTCATGTTATGATACTACGGTATGCCGCATGACCAGGCTTCAAGTGTGTCCGCATAGTTTTCCGGACACCGCCAAAGTCAGCGAGTAAATGAGCTTACCGAAGTTCATGAATAGGAGGTGCCTTAAATGTACGCAATTATTGCAACAGGTGGAAAGCAGTACAAGGTTTCTGAAGGCGATGTCATCAAGGTTGAAAAGCTGGATGCAGAGGCCGGAAGCGTTGTAACCTTTGACCAGGTGATCGCAGTAAGTGACGGAGCCCTGAAGGTGGGATCGGATGTTGCCGGCGCAACGGTAGCGGCCACTGTTATGGAGCAGGGAAAAGGTAAGAAGGTCATTGTATACAAGTACAAGAGAAAGACCGGATACCACAAAAAGAATGGTCACAGGCAAGCATACACTCAGGTAAAGATTGACAAGATCAACGCATAACTGTCATGACGACCATAGTGATCCGCAAAGACCAGACAGGCGCATACAGAGGCTTTTATTGTATGGGACATGCCGGATATGCCAGAGGCAGGAAACCCGACATACTGTGTGCGGCTATATCCGTGCTGACCATAGGAACGGTCAATTCCCTGAAGGATTTAGCGGGAGAGCAGGTATGTGCTGCCGCTGACGAGAGCACGGGTTTTTTAAAATGTGACTTTGAGAGCACGCTGCAGGAAAAGTCAAGTTTTTTACTGGACTCCATGGTATATTCCCTGGAGAATCTCAGCAGAGAATACGGTGAAAAGTATCTAAAAGTAAAATTCGAGGAGGTGTGACCATGCTGCATATGAACCTTCAATTTTTCGCTCATAAAAAGGGAGTCGGTTCTACCAGAAACGGCAGAGATTCCGAATCCAAAAGATTGGGTGCGAAGAGAGCTGACGGACAATTTGTGAAAGCAGGTAATATTCTTTACAGACAGCGCGGAACAAAGATTCATCCGGGAGTAAATGTGGGAATCGGTGGAGACGACACTTTGTTTGCCCTGGTGGACGGTGTTCTTCGCTTTGAGAGAAAGGGAAGAGACAAGAAACAGGCTTCCGTTTATCCTGTAGAGCAATAATTTGAGTCAAGCGGCCTTCAAACAGGAATGTTTGAAGGCTTTTTTACTCAAAATCAGGAAACCATGTAAACAGTAAAGAGAGAATTCTGATGACGACCGGGCGGAGACGGCAGTCAGGCAGAGGCGGTCAGGCGGAAAGGAGCGGCAGCATGTTCGCAGACAGGGCAAAAATATATGTAAAGAGCGGTAAGGGAGGAGACGGTCATGTTTCCTTTCGCCGCGAAAAGTATGTTCCTGCGGGCGGTCCCGACGGCGGCGATGGAGGCCGGGGCGGTGATGTGATTTTTCAGGTTGACGAAGGCCTGAATACTCTGATCGATTTTCGACACATCCACAGGTACAAGGCGGAGGACGGAGAGCCCGGCGGAAAAAAGAACTGCCGGGGAAAAGACGGAAAAGACATTGTTATAAAAGTTCCTCCCGGCACTGTTATCAGGGAAGCGGAAAGCGGTCAGATTATATCGGATATGTCCGGTGAGAACCGAAGGATCGTTTTATTAAAGGGCGGCAGGGGCGGCAACGGCAATCAGCATTATGCCACCAGCACGATGCAGGCGCCCAAATATGCCCAACCCGGACAGCCCGCCAGAGAATTGGAGCTGCTCCTGGAACTGAAGGTAATCGCTGATGTGGGGCTGGTAGGATTTCCCAACGTAGGGAAATCCACATTTCTTTCCAGAGTTACAAATGCCCGGCCCAAGATTGCCAATTATCATTTTACAACGTTGAATCCTAATCTGGGTGTGGTTGATCTGGACGGAGACAGTGGATTTGTCATTGCGGATATACCAGGACTGATAGAAGGCGCCTCTGAGGGCATTGGATTAGGCCATGAATTTTTACGGCATATCGAGCGGACAAAGGTGATTATTCACCTGGTGGATGCTGCCGGGGTGGAAGGCAGGGATCCCATAGAAGATATCTATGCGATTAACCGTGAATTGGAGGCTTACAATCCTGATATTGCAAAACGCCCTCAGGTGATTGCCGCCAACAAGATGGATGTGCTGCCGCCCGGTTCTGACAGAGACCATGTGATACAATTGATCCGGGATGAATTTGAACCCAGTGGAATCTCGGTTTACCCTATTTCGGCTGTCAGCGGAGAAGGGGTCAGAGAATTGTTATATAAGGTGAGAGGAATGCTGGATGAGCTGGGCCAGGAAACAGTAGTATTTGAACAGGAATATTTTCCGGAACAGGCTGTTCCAGGCAGTTCAAACGATCCTTTTACCGTAACATTCGATCAGGAAAGCGGAGAATATGTGGCAGAAGGCCCCAGAATTGAAAAAATGCTTGGTTATACGAACCTGGAAAGCGAAAAAGGTTTTCAGTTTTTCCAGGGCTTCCTGAAGGACATCGGGGTACTGGAGCAGCTTGAGGCATTAGGGATACAGGATGGAGACACCGTCCGTATGTATGGACTTTCTTTTGAATATTATAAATGATGGCATCAAAATGATGGAGGTAGTGGTCATAATGACAAGCAAACAAAGGGCTTATTTAAAAAGTCTTGCCAGTAATCTCAACCCTGTGTTCCAGGTGGGAAAATCCAGCCTGACACCGGAGCTGACAGAAGCCATCAGCGAGGCTTTTAATAATAATGAGCTGATCAAGGTGGCTATTCTCAAAAACTGTATGGATGATCCCGGAGAGATTGCCCAAATGGTAGCAGAGAGAACCCATTCTCAGGTAGTACAGGTAATCGGAAAGAAATTTGTTCTTTACAAGCCGGATGAAAAAAAGCCCAGAATCGTTCTTCCGGCCTCAAAGCAGACCAGCTGACATCAGACCAGCTGACATCAGTGAACAAATCAGGAGGATGTTGTGAGAAGGATCGGGATCATGGGAGGAACCTTTAATCCTGTTCATACAGGTCATTTGATGCTGGCAGAATGGGCAAGATCCGAGGTGGGATTAGAGGAAGTTTGGCTTCTTCCGGCAGGTATGCCCTATATGAAACCGCCCGGACAGCTTCTGCCTGGCTCGGAAAGGCTTTATATGACCAAGCTTGCTGCAGCCGGGAACCGCGGGCTGCGCTGTCTGGATATAGAGGTCTGCAGAACAGGAGATACTTACAGCTATGAAACGCTGGAACAGCTGAATTTGGATCATCCGGATTGCCGATTTTACTTTATCGTGGGAGCTGACTGCCTTTTTACTATGGAGAACTGGAGACACCCGGAAAGGCTATTTGCTGGCTGCACCGTAATTGCCGCTTCCAGGGGGGATATTCCCATGGACAGGCTTGAAGAAAAACGTGTGGATTTGGAGCGCCGATACGGAGGAGAAATAGTACTTCTTCCGTTTTTGAATCTTTCCATTTCCTCTACCATGATACGGGAACGGGTCCGCACGGGACTCAGCGTCCGGTACATGGTGCCTGACAAGGTGCTGGAATATATGGAAGAAAAGGGATTTTATCGTGAAAAAGAACAATGATTTAAAGCACCTTCGAAAGGCAATAAAAAAGAGGCAGGATGCAAAGCGTTTTGAACATACTATGGGCGTTGAATTTACTGCTGCGGCATTGGCCATGCGGTATGATGAATCGATCCAAAATGCACGTGTGGCAGGAATCCTGCATGACTGTGCAAAATGCATGTCTGATGAGAAAAGACTTGCTATTTGCGACAGGCACGGGATTATGGTTACGGATATTGAGCGAAGAAATCCTTTTTTGCTCCATGCCAAGGTAGGCGCATATCTTGCTGAAAAGAAATATGGTGTCAGAGATCAGAATATTTTTAATGCCATCAAATTTCATACAACTGGCCGAGAGGCTATGAGCACACTGGAAAAAATTATTTTTGTGGCTGACTATATAGAACCAGGCAGGAGACGAGTGCCCGGGCTTCCAGAAATCAGAAAGCTGGCGTTTAAGGACCTGGATGCCGCTGTGCTGCAGATTTTGGAGAATACACTGAATTATCTGAGGGATTCCGGAGGAGAAATTGATCCCATGACAGAAGTAACCTGTAACTACTACAGAGAGAAGGCAAGGAGAGAGTAGATGGAAAAAAAGAGAGCGCTACAATTAGCCAAGGCAGCTGTCGATGCGCTGGCAGATAAAAAAGGCGAGGATATCAGAGTGATCGACATCAGTCAGGTGTCAGTAATTGCTGATTATTTTATTATAGCCGGAGGGAGCAACCATAGCCAGATCCAGGCGCTTTGCGATAATGTGGAGGAGCAGCTCGGGAAGGCAGGATGTCCTGTAAGACAAATTGAGGGCTACGACAGTGCAAATTGGATTCTTCTGGATTTTGGGGATGTGATAGTACACATTTTTGACAAAGAGAATCGGCTCCTGTATGACCTGGAACGTATTTGGAGAGACGGACAGCCGGTTGATATCGAAAAAGAACTTACTGAAAAAGAGCTTACTGTCGAATAATGGGTATAGAAGCTCAAATAGAAGGAATGATATAGAATTGTTCGAGTAAAAATATTGATCATAGAAGCTTGTAATATGTGAGTGGAAAAGGAAGGAAGATCAACAGCATTCATGCCGGGATCTTCCTTCTTTTTGTCATCAACTAAGTGTTGTGCTCTTCTGAGCGCTGCCACACGTACTGTGTCAGACAGCTTCGCTTTTACGCTCACCGAGATGCAGATAAAAGCTGATCAGATAAAGTCCGCAGATACCTACGATTGCATAGACAATCCTGGACAACCATGACATATTTCCAAAGATAAAGGCTACCAGGTCAAAGCGGAACAGGCCGATCAACGCCCAGTTGAGCGCACCGATGATCACAATTGTCAGTGCAGTGCCGTCCAAAAATTTATTTCCCATAGTTACCTCACATTCTGCACGGTTTGCAAACCGGCAGTTATAATATTTGCAGAATGGAGAGATTTATACATTATTTATTTCATTCACAAAAAATATGATATGCCTTTCGTGTTGCCTGCGGAAGATCACGGGTTCGGGAGATGATCCTATCGATAAATGCGGAACACACCGAATACCTTACCTAAAATCTGGCAATTTTCCACAATAATAGGATCCATGGTGTCATTTTCGGGCTGCAGGCGGATATGTCCATTTTCTTTATAGAAGGTTTTGACAGTCGCCGAATCGTCAATCAGCGCTACTACAATATCGCCGTTGACAGCAGTATTGCAGGAATTTACAAGAACCCGGTCACCGTTGAGGATACCGACATTTATCATGGAATCGCCGCGTACATTTAAAATAAAAGAATCACCCTTGGGAACCATGTCGGCAGGAATAGGAAAGTAGTCCTGTATGTTCTCCTCGGCCAGGATTGGCTGGCCCGCAGCTACATTTCCGACAATGGGAATGCTGACCATTTCCGTGCGCACCATCTGAAAACTATCGTCACATATTTCAATGGCTCTGGGCTTTGTGGGATCACGGCGGATATATCCGTTTTTTTCGAGAGTCTCCAAATGTGCATGAACAGAAGAGGTTGATTTCAGATTGACAGTTTCACAAATTTCCCGGACAGTGGGCGGATAGCCCTTCTTTAATATTTCACTTTTAATATAATCAAGAATTTCCTGCTGTTTCGATGTAATCTTTCCAGATCCCATATCATTACCTCCTATTTTTTATGAACTCATTGTAACACATTCCAGAGGAAAAAGCAAACATATATTCCAAAAATATGTTCGAAATATTATTGACAAACGCGCGTTCCCATGATATTCTACATAAAGAACGAATGTTCTCGAACATATGAACTTCACAGGCGAAAGGATATACATATTATGAGGATGGGGCAGAGAAGTATTCAGAACGGAAAAAACAGCACAGCAGCATCAAGCCTGGACTATTTCAGAGCGTTCGGCTGCTTCAGGGCATTCCAAAAAAGAGGCCGGAAAGCCAGACCCCTTCAGGGCAGAGGCGGTGACGGAGAGGGCCGGACCATGAGCAGAAAGAAGAAAAACAGCCGCAGGCCTGTAATTGTATCAGCAGCTGCCTTTTCTGCCATATGTATGATTATTATCTGCACAACTCTTTGGGGCAGTCTTCGGTCAAATGCCAACAATGGGTTTAAGTATTATACAAGCATCATCGTTCAGCCTGGTGAAACCCTTTGGGAACTGGCTGATCAGTACATAGATTATGAAAATTATAAAGACAAAAAAAGTTATATTTCTGAAGTGATGAGTATCAATCATCTGGAAGAGGATGCGATCTGCGCGGGTCAGATGCTGGTGGTGCCATATTATTCCTCAGAATATATATATTGACAATATGACTATCTGTCGTCCTGAAGGCCGATTTTTATGCATTATTCGGACCAGCCTCTCAGACTGCCGTTTTTCACAGCAGTAAACATGCGTTCCTTGACTCCCGGATTTTCCCGATTAAGCTGCTTTAAAAGATTTTTGACATATTCTCTCTTTGTATGACCGTCTGCAGGGCAGGGACTCTTTACAACCGGGACGTTATATTTATGTACGAAACCGATTACGTCAGCTTCATTCATGTAGATCAGTGGCCGGATAACGGTAAGCTCTGTTCTGTCCAGATATGTGACTGGTGCAAATGTGTGGAATCTGCCTTCAAAGATAAGAGACATCAGCATGGTTTCCACCACATCATCTTTATGATGCGCGTAGGCGATCTTATTACAGCCCAGACCTTTGACCGCTTGATTCAGAGCGCCTTTTCTCATTTTAGAGCACAGAGAGCAGGGATTTTCTTCCTGTCGGTCTTCAAAAATAATTTTTGCAATGTCTGTTTCTATAATAGTATATTCCACTTCCAGCTCTTTACAGAGGTCTTTAATCCGCTCTAAATTTAGATTTTTGAAACCTAAATCCACTGTTACGGCATGGATATCAAAGGAAGCGGGATAAAAGCGCTTCAGATGCTTCAGTGCCCAGAGCAAAGTAAGACTATCCTTTCCTCCGGATATTCCGATTGCAATCTTGTCACCGTTTTCGATCATCCGATAGTCATCCGCCGCTTTACGTACATAACTTAATACCTGCTGAAGCTTCATATAAAAGTTCTCCTTTTTTCAGGAACGTAATTTTTTATCTTCTCAAAAAACTAAACCATCATTATTATAAACATATTCTATAATTTTTGCAAAATAAACTCAATACAAAATAATATTTTTAGAGTGGGGGGACATACTGTTAATAGCAGTTTAAAGAAAAATATGTTAAGGAGATATACAGCTATGGCAGTAGAATTTACCAAAAGTGTGACAAAGGATAATTTGATGCGGGCTTTTGCAGGTGAAAGTCAGGCAAGAAATCGTTATACATTTGCCGCTTCAAAAGCAAAAAAAGATAATCTGCATGTAATCAGCGCAATTTTCGCGTTTACTGCATCCCAGGAAAAGGAACATGCGGAAATTTTTTATAATCATCTGCAGGAAATGGCAGGCGATACAATATGGATCGATGGCGGTTATCCCATTGACATTTCCAATGATATGACAGAGCTTTTGAATATGGCTCAGCATAATGAATACGAAGAGCACGATACAGTATATAAAAGCTTTGGGGAAACTGCAAAAAAAGAAGGATTTGACCGTGTGGCTGCGTCATTTTTCCTAATTGCAGCTATCGAAAAAATTCATGGAGACCGCTTCGGCAGATATGCTCAGCTGCTCCGGGATGGAAAATTATTTGTATCTGATGTGGAGGAAGAGTGGATGTGCCTGAATTGCGGATATGTGTTCAAAGGGAAGAGTGCTCCCGCAATTTGTCCTGTATGTCAGCATGACAGAGGATATTTTATCCGTTTTGAATTGGCTCCTTTCGAAAGCCTGCGGGTATAAGTCAAAATACTTTGTGGAAATGTTCACGGCCCATTTATGTGCTGCTATTTTGCAGGATGCTTTGCGGCAGAACAGTATTTTGGGCCGTGATCGGTTTCACAAAGTTATTTTTCAAGAATGCTTGTTATATTCAATCATTAAGAGTAAAATATATATTGTGATTATTTTCAGTAATGAATGCTGTAAGAAGGTACATAAAAGAGGAATACAAATGAATACACATTTAAAAGACACCTAAAGGCCCATTTCAGAAAAATATATAGGGCAGGGCACAAAAGAAAAATATTTGGGAAAGGAAACCATAATGAAATTCAAACTAAACAACAAATACTTTAGACGTGGACTGACAGCGTTTCTTGTGATAGCAGCTGGCATTGTTTTTTACTATCTTATGTTTCACAGCTCGAATATCAAATCCAATGTGGGCAGAATTGTTGATATTCTGATGCCGGTGGTATGTGGGCTGGCAACAGCATACCTGCTGACACCTGTACTGAATTTTGTAGAAAAGAAATTATTGATACCTTTGTGTGGCTTGTGCAAAATAAAGGAGACCAAGAAGCGAGACTCCATTGTAAGAGGGATCGGAATACTGATTACAGCATTCTTGTTCGTTGAACTGATTTATCTGCTGATCGCAATGCTGGTGTCTCAGATTGTTCCCAGCGTTCAAAATATTATATCAAATTATGATTCATATATTTCAAACTTTACTAAATGGTTGAACCAAACGCTGGAGGATAATCCGGATATCAATGATTATATAGTGAAAACCATTGATAAGTATTCCGGCGAATTGGAAAAGTGGATTACGGAGCTTTTGCCCAATACAGCACTTTTAATAAAAACGGTTTCGCTCAGTGTTATCAGTGTCCTCAGAGGACTTTGGGATTTCATTATCGGTTTTGTCATTTCGATTTATGTGCTCGCCAGCAAGGAAAAATTTGCCGGTCAGGCCAAGAAAATGGCGTATGCCATATTTGAACGGGATACGGCTAATTTGGTGATCCGTAATTTCCGATTTACACATAATACTTTTATTGGTTTCCTCGGCGGAAAAATTATCGATTCTATTATTATTGGAATTTTGTGTTTTGCAGGAACCTCTATCATGCGTACACCTTATGCGGTATTGGTAAGCGTAGTGATTGGTGTGACAAATGTCATTCCTTTTTTCGGTCCCTATTTAGGAGCGATTCCCAGTGTCATACTGATTTTTATTGTCGATCCTGCGCATCCGCTCAACTGTGTTTATTTTGCAATTTTCATTTTGGCGTTACAGCAGTTTGACGGAAATATTCTGGGTCCCAAGATTTTAGGAAGTTC
Source organism: uncultured Lachnospiraceae bacterium (assembly GCA_947177445.1). GTDB lineage: Bacteria > Bacillota > Clostridia > Lachnospirales > Lachnospiraceae > Acetatifactor. The sequence goes on from CAMWUL010000001.1 coordinate 64,547, forward strand.
AACCGGGTTAACAGGTTTTTGGGTTATATTTGCCATTACATTTTTTGGCGGGTTATTTGGAGTTATAGGAATGATCATCGGGGTTCCGATCTTTGCTGTGATTTATGCGGCAGCCAAATCGATTATCAATACCCAGCTTCAGAAGAAGAGTATGCCTACGGAAACAAAAAGTTATGAAAATCTGGATTATATTGATGAAACAGGTTTTCATGAGCAGTCAAGCGAGAGTCCAAAGCAGCTGCATTTTTTGATTCATAAAAGCATAAAATTTTCTGAGAAAGATTCTGAGACGAAGGATACATCAAAACCTGAAGCCGCAGTGCCGGATGAGCAAATACTGGAGAAAGGGCCAGAGAAAGAATCATAGAAAGAACTAGAGAAAGAATCATAGAAAAAACTAGAGAAAGAGCAGGAAAAATGAGGTTTTTAGTACAGAGAGTTAAAAAAGCAAGTGTAACTGCAGAAGATACAATTGTAGGTAAAATAGAAAAGGGATACCTGGTATTTGTAGGTGTCAGTCCCACAGATACCATGGCGATTGCTGATAAAATGGTAAAAAAACTGGTTGGACTGCGGATATTCGAAGACGAAGACGGAAAAACGAATCTGGATATGAGAGCGGTGAATGCCCAAATGCTTGTGATTTCTCAGTTTACATTGTATGCAGATTGTAGAAAAGGAAATCGTCCTTCCTTTACGGATGCGGCGGCTCCTGCAGCAGCGGAGGAACTATATCAATACATACTTCAAAAGTGCAGACAGGAGATAGCAATAGTAGAAGAAGGAGTTTTTGGGGCAGATATGAAGGTTGATCTTATAAACGATGGTCCGTTTACCATAATTATGGATTCAGATACCCTTTTTTCACCAAGAGGATGAAAGCAGATACCATACATATATTATGCATTTTTTTACATGATTTGACAGCCTAAAGTTTTTTATAAATACTTTTCTCTGACATCGTTATATGGTATGCTTAATCTGTACAAATAACTTAAGATACCCAAAAGGTTTACAAGAGCTTATACTTGCAGACAGAGGGGGAAAGTGGAGGGAAGATTATGTTAAACTTACCAATTGCAGTAATCGTAGCAGCCGCCGTATTGATCCTTTTGCTTGTGATCTTTATGGCAGGATATGTGAAGGCATCTCCGGACACGGCAATTATTATTTCCGGATTGAGAAAAAATCCGAAGGTATTGATCGGGAAAGCAGGGGTTAAGATTCCTTTTTTGGAGAGAAAAGATGAATTGAATCTGCAATTGATCCCTATTGATGTAAAAACATCCAATGCAGTTCCTACGGCAGACTACATAAATATCAATGTAGATGCCACTGTCAATGTGAAAATCAGCGACAATGAGGAGCGTCTGAAACTTGCCGCCCAGAATTTTCTTAATAAAAATGCCGAATATATCGGGCGTGTTGCCAGGGAAGTGCTGGAAGGCAATGTGCGTGAAATTGTAGGTAAAATGGCATTGGAAGAAATGGTTTCTGACCGGCAGAAGTTTGCTTTTCTTGTAAAAGAAAATGCCGAACCTGATCTGGCGGCGATGGGGCTTGATATTATCAGCTTTAATGTACAAAATTTTGTAGATGGAAATGGGGTCATTGAAAATCTGGGTGTGGATAACATTGTGAAGATTCAGAAAAATGCCGCTATTTCCCGTGCAGAAAGTGAAAAAGAAATTGCTAAAGCCCAGGCTAATGCAAAGCGGGAAGCAAATGAGGCTGAGGTCAATGCAGAATCGGAAATCGCCAAGAAGCAAAATGAATTGGCGATCCGAAGGGCAGAGCTTAAGCGGGAAGCCGACGTGAAACAGGCTGAAGCTGACGCCGCATACCGTATTCAGGAAGAGGAACAAAGAAAGACAGTAGAAATTACAACTGCCAATGCCAATATTGCCAAGCAGGAGAAGGAAATTCTCTTAAAGCAGCGTGAAGCTGAGGTTATGGAACAGGCGCTGGACGCTCAGGTTAAGAAAAAGGCTGAAGCTGACAGGTTTGCCAAGCAGCAGCAGGCAGATGCTGCTCTTTATGAGAGACAGCGCGAGGCTGAAGCCAAAAAATTTGAAACGGAAAAAGAAGCTGATGCCATGCGTGCTCAGGCTGAAGCCAAAAAGTTTACCATGGAGCAGGAAGCGGAAGGTATTCGAACCAGAGGACTGGCAGAGGCGGAAGCTATTCGGGCAAAGGCGATTGCAGAAGCTGAAGGTATTGAAAAAAAGGCCGAGGCTATGGCTAAGATGGGTGAAGCCGCCGTTCTTGAAATGTACTTTAAGGCTTTACCTGAAGTTGTTAAGAATGCTGCAGAGCCTCTTGCAAACGTTGATAAGATCACAATGTACGGCGATGGAAATTCTTCAAAGCTTATGAAGGATGTTATGGGAACTGTTGTGCAGATTACGGATGGACTGAAGGAGTCAACCGGAGTTGATCTGCAGGCTGTATTGTCAGGATTCCTTGCCGGGAAGGTGGCGACTTCCTCCGGTGGAAAAAATAACACACCGGTCACACCGGTTGATGAAGAATAAGAAAGAAAAGGAGTCTGTCGAAATGAACATGACTGTCTTTTAGAATTTTTCTTAATGTATGAAACGGAATAATGGCCGGATTTCTGTTTGGGGCCGTCCTGTTTTGGTTGACAAGACGGTCCCTCGGCGGTTCCGGCCATTTTCTAAAGAAATATGTGATTCAATATGTTTCAGAAATATGATGTTCTGCCCAATTATTTTTCAATCCTGATTTATTCATTCCCATATATATTGACCTTGGCGGCTATTTGTCTGTGCTTTTCCTCGATTGCCGCATAATTTTTGGCGGTGGTGTTAATGTCTTCATGGCCCAGAACATCAGCCACGAGCCGAATGTCGCCGGTTTCCTGATACAAAGCTGTTCCGTAGGTACTGCGCAGCTTATGGGGCGTAATATGTTTTCCCGAAACGGATTCCTTGGCAAATTTTTTAACTACATTTTCGACTGCCTTGACACACATTCTTTGCTTTCTATTGGATATGAATAAAGCCTTTTCCTCAGAATGGTCACCTAAAAGCGGCGCACGCTCCAGTTCCATATAATCATTCAATGCCTGTGCCACCGTATCATTAAAATATAAGACGGACGACTTGCCTCCCTTTCTCACAATATATAGAGTTTTATCAATAAAATTAATATCATCTATATCCAGGCCGACACATTCGGAAACTCTGATGCCTGTATTCAGAAATAAGGTAATAAGGGCGGTATCTCTAAGCTGTGCCTTTTCGCAGAACTTTCTCTGTCTGGCAGATGCAATATTTGTTTTTTGCACTGTATTCAGCATGGTCCCGACTTCGGCGGCGTTCATGCGGATGATATCATCTTTAGGTGCCTTTTTTCTTTTGGCGGCTCCAAGGGTTGGATTTGACTTCATATAGCCATGCAGACAGGCAAATTTGAAAAAACCGCGTAGGGGTGCCATGCGGCGTGCGATTCCCCGCTCGCCGTTCATGTGCTTTTCACCAGAATCGGTATAAGAAAGGTATTTTTGGTATTCATTAATATCCTCAAAGGTCAGGTGTTCCAAAAATTCCAGCGTTATATCCTTAACAAGCATATTTTTACAGGAGGGATTGCTCTCTAAAATGTATCGAAAAAAGGTATGTAAGTCATATGCATATGACAATACGGTACTGATTTGTGAATTTAATTCTTTTTCGTCCAGGTATGAAATGACATAGGTGGGAAGCGATGCTTCCAATTGCTTAAGCTTTTTCAGTTTCAATTGCTTTTGTTCCTTATAATAATCAGAATTTCTTCCCATATTCGTAACCATCCTTCCTTTTTTCACCTTTTTAGAATTGTCATGATATTGCCCATTCCATTTCAATACATTCCCATTCACCGATAGGCATTTTATAAATTTCAGTTTCTCCAGTAGATCGAAAACCAACTGACTCATAACAGTGCCTTGCGCAATCATTGTTAGAAAATACACCTAAGGTGATTTTTGAGGCATTTAATATATTTTTAGCGTAATCTATCGCCAGTTGCATCATTTTCTTACCATTTCCATTTCCTCGTAGAATGGGATCAACAATGACAAAACCGATACGCACAACATAGCTATTTGCTTCATCTGGATATCTGATGCGCAAATGTCCCACGAGACTGCCTTCTTCATCAAATACGCTAAGCGGAATAAACTTATTGCATTTCATTTCAGATGCATAAAGCTCATTCATTTCATTGCCTGTAAGTGGAAATTTTCCAATACAATTGGCAGACCATTGATATAAACTTTTTTCATCTTTAATCCAACTACATATAATGGAGGAATCCTCACTTTGATATTTTCTTAATTCCATAGGCATAGGTTCGCTCTCCTTGTAAATTCTATATTATTTATTCCATAAATGCGGATTTATGGAATAAATTGATGTTAAACCTACTATACTACTCTATCGGGAAAAATGCAATATTTTTTTGATAAGATACTATGTAGTTTATGAATTTTCTGATAGATGTCTGGTTAAGTAATTCAGAACCATGGAGAGAAAACTTGACAGAATCATTTTCTGAAGGGTCAGTGGAATTCTCCACATGGGCAGGGGGGTTCATTGTTACAATGAAATTGATGCAATTCAACGATGCACCCCTCTCACAAAAAAGCCGTTCATCCGCAGCCATTTCTTTCAGTTTATTCTCTTCCTGGTAGACCTCACGGATCATCAGGAGCGCTTTGGTCTCTGGAAGCGCCCTAGGTTCTTCGTCGCCCATGGCAGCAACGTCCTGTACAAAAAACGCTTCCGCAAAATACCGCCGGCAATGCATGAAGCATCCCGTTGTAAGGATGTTCCCACCGCTTTTTTTTTCAATACCCGGTAAGAAATATAGGCATCGCAGGTGATATAGCCAAGGAATTCCCGGAAGAAACAGCGCAAGTGGTCTATCCCCCGTGTTTCCTCATAGCAGAAGATGATAATAGGGGGGGACAGTCCGACAGTTCGCTGTTTACATGGACCCAGAAAAAAACTCTTATGGTCAGGGCCATACCCATCCTTGTTTACCTGGATATAGAACACGCGGATGAAAAGATCCGCAGTCCCAGCACATGGGGGCTACTTCCGCTGGGACTGTTCTCGCTGCGGTGGAACATAGAGACCAACTACTATGAGACCAAAACCTTCTGGTCTTTATGTGACTACATGGTTCGTTCCATAAATGGGGATAGAATTTCAGGAGCTTATGCGCAAATGCGGTTATCTATAAAAACTTGTAAAGTGCTGTTTTTATATCTGACCGCATTATTATTTGGTACTTACTATATAACTGAATCTCAAAATGGAATAAAATTTAGCTTCTCTTCATAAACACCTATCCGATAACCACAAATGTATATGGGGAAGAGTTAGTAAGAGTCACTCTGTGGAAAAATTTTGTGCCTATTAAATTATGGATATAGGTACGGATTAACCATGCCAAAATAGTAATCGTTATGCGTGGCTTCACTCATTCCAACTATTTGCAAGAATTCAACACCTGAAATATCAATTTCTATATGATGTAATTTTGACTTTCTATTTATTGTAGCGGTTTTAAGTTGCTTATTATCACCATACACAATTATTTCATATTCTGTGGTTTGATCTGCTTCTTTAGGGAAGAAGATGTCAAACTCAAATTTCGAATATTTACATTCAACATTATACTCTTGTGCATATAAAATTGGATTATTACTTAAAAAAATAATTGTATTTACTTTGAAGACCTCTTCATATTCATTTCCATATGTGTCTTTCATGCTTGTTTCTTTTGAAAGACATCCTTTAGTAAACGGTTCTAAATCAAACAACGACACCGGCATCTGCTCTTCTGACTGTACATTCCCAATGAATAATCTGCTATTATTAGAAGAAACAGCCATATTATCAACTATATACTGAAGAAAACCTATTGAATAAAATGTCTCATTATTTATAGTTGCAACTCTATCAACATGACCAGAATCAACACCATTGATTGTGAGAGAAATATTTTGAAAATCTACATTATACATCTGTGAAATTTGATTTTGTAATTGTTGTATTTCTTGGTCTGTCTCAGATGATAGTTCTGAAATTTTATCATTTGCCGCTTGTAGGTCTTCGTTGTATTTTACGTTTTCTCCAAGCAGGAAATTATTCTGATTTTGCAACTCATCATATTGATCTTGTAGATTTATGTAACTTTCAGCCAGAGACTTAACATCGTTAACTGTAATAGTATTTCCATCACCAATAACATTGACATTGTCTCCTATAACCTCTTCAATCTGATTTTGAACAATATTTTGTTCATAGTCCCTACCTACATATACGCCTATAACAGCAGCAGTTATTGTAGCTCCTGCTCCTATTATTGCAGCTAATATTGTTTTATTCATTCCGTTCCTCCTATATTTTTATATGTTAAATACTCTAATACACTATCTCTAATGTCTTCATCCGATTGTATATAAATTTTATCAGTAGCCTTTATAAATGTAGCTAGATACATGTAATTATGATGCGCACGGGAAAGAGTTCTTCCGGCGCGTTGCAATTTCGTCCGAATGCTCCGTCATCTGATGCCCGGGATACATTGGATTAAGTCCGTGCGTCGGTTCCCGCTCTCTTTTTCAATATAAATCCGTTACCAGTTGAACATTCCCGGCCTGGTCCGGAATCTTCTCATAAGAAAAGGACTTGGTCATGACGAGCCAAGTGTCATCTAATCATCTTCAGCACCTTCTCTCTTTGTTCAGGGAATAACCAATAACCTTTCCAAATGCTGAAGGATTCTCTCCTTTGACAGCGCAGGATTTCTCTGGTATACCTGCCGTGAAAATTGATTCCCAAAGTGCATCTCCGGTGTCGCGTACCGCGCCACTCCCCATCCATATGTCCTGCCGAGCCTGTCCTTAAGGTACTCGAAATCCACTGTGGTGACATACCCCTGCATCTGCAGGCGTGCCATGGTACTGTCAAAGCCCTTACGCCCGTTTTTCCCGAATCCCCCAGCCGCTTCACTTCTTTTGAGAGCAGGCTGCCTTGTTTCTCAATGATTTCATAAACCATTTTATCCCGGTAAGAGGCCAGGCCATCCTTATACCTTGCATCAAAGTCATACCCGACCCTTCGGTAATTTGCAAAGTCAGGAAACCAGTCAGCGCTGATAAACCCTGCCTTTCCCCGGAAAAACTTTCCATATGCACAGTCTGTCTGCCGTATTGCAGGTCCCTTCCATTCCCACGGCCCGTCCACCCCGTCTGCAAACCACAGCTCCTGCGGAGTATGCTCATCCACGGAAAAACCCTCTATGTCATTGCGAAACAAAGAGAGGAACCCCAATTCCGAAATCCATTCCGCAAGCTCATGTATAGACCGAATCATCCTGCTTTCATTCATTTTCCGTTCCTCTTTAGAAAAATTCTCTCTCCGCGCTTCTGCCCGTCGACATGCTGTCCACAGGCTGCAGGCTAAATCCCTGACACTTGACCGCCCTGCATCTTAAGCGTACATAATCTGCACCTTTAACTTTTTACCGTAAAAATCGGCTCCATCCGGGCCACAGGAGCGGCCATGCCATGCATCCTGTGCACCGCTATCACCCCGTCAATATCCTTATAGGCATAAGGAGCCTCTGCCCGGATGGACTCTTCCCACTTTTTCAGGATATCCGCCCTGCCCTTCAGGTCGCTGCGTGCCGGATCGATGGGCGTTATGATATGGAACCTTTCCATGAATCTGCGGAACTCTTCATCGTTCCCTTTGATGGCGTCCCCGCGGGATTTTTTCCGCCCGGCGCCGTGGCTGGCGCTCCAGAGCGCATCCGGATTCCCCAGTCCGCGGAGCAGGTAGCTTGAGCTGCCCATGGAACCGGGGATCATCACCGGCTCCCCGTAATACGCAAATTCCGTGCCCTCCATCTCCCCACAGCCCCCGGCACAGCAGGCACCCTTCCGGTGGATATAGTAATCTTCGCCGGCAATCTCCTTTTTCCAGATATAGTTGTGGGGAGCGTCATAAAGCAGCTCCATCCCGCAGCCGCCCAGTACATCCGTAAAGGCATCCTGGATCATAAAGCCCAGGAACAGGCGGTTGGCAAACCCGAAGTTGGCGGCATTCCCGGAAACTGACCAGAACCGCTTCCATGCGTCCTGCGCCGCGCCATTTTCCGGTATCGGATAGATCTTGTTCCCAGGATGGGGCAGTCCGGCAGGATAGATGTCCTGGCAGATCCTGCGGTTCAGCAGCCCGCTGTGGTGCCCGATGGTCAGCGACCCCGCATGGAGCATCACTACCACGGCCCCCTTTCTGATGTTCCAGGCATTGGCAGTCTGTCCGTCGTAAACCTCCGCAACCCGCTGTACCTCCACAAAATGGTTGCCGCCCCCTATCGTCCCGATCTGATCGTCATAAGTCAGCTGTTCGAAACTGCCAATGAAGTCTTTCAGTCCTTCCGTGTCGTCGGCCTTCAGGCTCCCCCGGAACACCGTCCGGTCCAACCACTTCTCCTGTACTTCTGGCTGATAGTACCGCCATAAGCCGTCCTTTCTGCCGTCGCGGTGGGTCTCCAGTATCCCTTCAAGGCCGTAGCGAAACAGTGCCTGGCGCTGTCTCCCGGTCATGGGAATCTGCCTGCCTCCCTCAAAAAAAATATGGCGGATCTTCTTTTTCAGTTCGGGAAGCCTTTCGCGGATCTGCTAATAGACCCCAAGCTTCTCCAGCGTTTCTTCCAGCCCTGTCATCCGATGCAGCTCTTCGACTGCGCTTTTATCCGGCACAGAGCCTTCCGGCAGATAACAGGATATCGTGTCTCCCCTGTTTCCGTATCCTATTTTATGTACCATATGTCTCCTTTGCAAAACAATACATTACAGCCCTGCTCCACCGGGGTGTGACCGGGGATTTGAACGCCGGCCCCGGCTGTTGTCAGGTCTGCTGGTGGTGCATGGAGGCCACCCGGCACTCCGGGCATACCTCCACATAGCAGTTGCCCTCCATAAAGTCCAGCATCTCCCATGAAAGCTTGGCCACAAACTTCATGGGCCTGCCGCAATCGGGACATGGAGTGTACTCCCAGTCCTGGATCCAGAAGGGGAAACCTCCGATGGTGCTGATTTCGTCCCAGTCCGCCCCATAGAAAAGTGGGGCCGGCTCCCTGGCCAGCACATAGGGGTTGTCCCCCATCTGCTCCACATCCTTGTCCTCCATGGCCTCCTCACAGCCGCCCTCATAAGGGAAGATGGGGGTGCTGCCTCCGTCCAGGGTAAAGCGGGAGTAGGAGGGATTGGCCCAGGGAATGCAGCCAAGGCAGGCGGTGGCGGTGAAGATGCCGTCTATACCCAGGAAGCGCATGCGCTCGTCCCGGCCGTCCAGCACCAGGAAATCCGACAGCCTGCCGCCGCACTCCGGGCACCGGTCCTTTCGGGGGCGGAAAATATGGGCAGCGCCGTCCCGGGCCCGGTCCCCCTTGATGAGAGGATAACAGGTATCGAAATTCAACTGCCGCCGCTTCCCGGCTTTGTCAAAGGTCCAGCCGCCGCACTGGGCGTACACTGAAGGGTCAACATACAGCTTTTCCCGCCAGGGGCGTGGATGCTGCTCCAGCTCATGGAGGGTCTCCAGCGCCTTATCGTCCCCCTGCATGGCCAGGCAGCACATCAGATTTCCCGCTGTCATGGAATCCTCTGTCTCCAGCAGCCTGGCAATCAGGCCGTCCCGCACGTCCTCCGGGGCGTGGTAATAAATCTCGCTGGGACGGTACACTTCCTTCTCCAGGGCAGCCCGGGCCAGCTCCGGGGAGAATATGCCGTGGACATTGATGAGCCCTTTCAAATCGTCGTCCCACCAGTCATCCTTCAAACGTTCCACATGATCGATAAGATCCTCCAATTTTGCCTGAACCTGCTCCGGGGTCCAGTCCTTGGGCGGGATATATGTTGATTTTGCCATCCTTATCAGCTCCTTTTCCTTTATAGCATATAGATATAGGCATAGAGAGTCTTTGTTTGCTGCAATCTTCACAATTTCGGATTGCACTGTAACATACGCGTTATTGTACTGATTATAGCACGGCCTGTTTCAAATAGCAATGTGCGGTTAGGGCTGTTTAGGGCTGTTTCACGAAAGATTCAGATGTGATGTTATATATCATCTGCCAATAAATTTTTCATGTATCTATCCCCCAAAAAGGGCATAAAATCCCCTTGTTAACTTACTTTGCGTTTTTTAGATGCCAATGTTCGATCTTTTAGTACTGGCTCAGTATCGGTCTGAAAATCATTTGAAGTCCGATTTCTAAATTGTCGCAGACATTATCAATGATATCCGGAATCCCCTCCTGCCTCTCCGGGTTTTCCATTTGAAGCAGCCGTGCGATATTATATGCACATTTACGCAGGACCGACATGGTGTTCTTCCCCAGTCTTATGGTACTCTTATCTTCTCCAAATGTTTCATCCAGCACATAATGGAGACCGTTTTCGATTGCCCAATGCTTTCTTTTATAATCCAGCATCTCTTCTGCATCCAGCACTTTACTTGCTGCCAGCCCGAACCATTCTTCGTCATGGCCCATCCCTTCATCCCTTCCGCTCCCGCTGGCTTTGGCTGTTTCCTGCTCCCCTTTTCCAAAAATTCCTTAAGGCCTGGGGTCATGTCATTCCCAAGACCATCCTGTACCTGCATGATGCGCACCTGTCTTGCCCTCCCTACACTTGCTATATGGGGGCGGCCCTCCTGTATCCCTCCGGGATTGCTGTATGACTGGCTGGTTCTGTATTCATATCTCTCCCTGTTCTTTTCCATGGTTTTGACCTCGCTGTAGTCTTTGCCATAAGTCACCAACCCCCAGTTCAACTGGGGGTTTGGAATAGGCCCTATAAGGGCCAATACCTGCACGCCCGAAGGACGGGTGTCGCAAGCATCTGTTACCTACTGCCGCTCAAAAGCGGCTCCATCTTCTTCCTTCGACTCGTCATATTGTTCCCGGATATACTTTTTTATTGCGTCTTCCGTTACATTCCCTACTGTAGTAACATAGTATCCCCGAGCCCAAAAAGCCTTGTTCCACTTACTCTGCAATTCTGGATGTCTGTCAAAAATCATCAGGGCACTTTTCCCCTTCAGGTATCCCATAAACTCTGACACGCTCATTTTCGGCGGAATACTGACACACAGATGCACATGATCTATGCACACTGCTCCTTCTATTATCTCTACACTTTTATAATTGCAGAGTGTTTTTATAATATCTCTTACATCGGCCCTTACCTGGCCATACAACTTCTTTTTCCTGTATTTTGGTATAAACACAATATGGTACTGGCATTTCCACGCAGTATGTGATAAGCTTTTCTTGTCCATTTGGACGCCTCCTATCTTCGAGTTTGGCTTGCGACACCATCCTCATTATACGATAGGAGGCTTTGTTATGCTATCCTCTACGCTCCTGCTTACTCAATTCTCCCCAGCATAGCTGGGGGATTAGCTTTTTCATTTATCCTGAAACCCTTCCGGATCCTTCTTTCTGTCTTCTGAAAGGCCTTCAAACAGGCTCATTAATTCTGCATACAGCTCGGGACAGTTCTTTTTTACCTGAATGACAAACTCCCCGCCATTGTCATGTATTGCATTCATGATGTTTTCTGTTGCTCCAATCGCATCAGTTGTGATGGTGCTCCCTTCGATCTCCAGCAGTTCCACAAGCTCAGGAATCGCGGTCATTTCATTTGTTTTCTCCCGGATGACGAGCTGCCCAATCACCAGCCTGGACGCAGCATCCACCGCATTCAAAATATATGGTGTCTTTTCCCCTCTTACTTTGCGTGCTGCTGCCCGCAGCCCCTTCCCATCTATCGCGATGTGTATCCCTCTTGTATTAAAAATCTCCCCGATCCAGTTAGTGAGCGCAAGGGACACCATTTCCTCATCAACTGCGGCCAGCATTCTTGACATGGTTGATACCGATGGCACCCCGTTTGGAAAAGGCATATGTCTGCGAAGCTCCGCCAAATGCCTTTTGCTCCATCTGACAATACGGCGTAGCTTTGTCTTTCCTGCCAGCAGACCCATAATGATACAGACAAAGATTTCTGACAGTTCATGCGGCTTTGACCGGCTGCTTCTGGGATCGGGGACATCACGCAGCCAGTCAATCAATGGACGTGTACGGAAGAAAGCCCTAATCCACCTCCAGTTTCAGATCCAGCCTTTCCAGCAGCTTTTTCTGTTCTTCCGATATTTTGGAAACCAGCTTTTTCCTGGAAACACTGACCATATATATAGAAGAAAGCTGCCTGAGTTCTTTAAAATCAACACCATACTCTTTCTTCATCCTTCTCTGGAGGGCAGTTTTCTGGGATCCCAGCTGAATATGGGGATCCAGCTGCTTTGGCACTTTCCGGATCTGGGGGATATAGGATTCCGGAGATTCCCGGACAATGATAAAATCAAGCACTTTCTGCCAGTTTTTGCCCAGAGGTTCCTTCCATCCGGCAGGGCAGAGCACTTCCACGGATCTTGAGAACCCATACTCCTTCACAATAACCTCCGCATCATTTATAGGTATCTTTTTGGCTCCGCTTTTCTCAATCCCATCTGGTGTGATCTTTCCAATATAGGTATCTACAGGAACTGGATTTTTCTTTCCGCGGACACGTTTAGAAGAATGCTTATACAGGTAATAATTGTTTCCCACCTTTTTTACTGTGGTTCCTGTTGTTTTCTGTTTCTGCACCCAATCCGGATATACTCTTTCTGACATATAACCGCTCCTTTCTGTATGAATATACTATACTCATTCTTCTGAATATATTATACTCTATATAAAAGAAAAAAGCCAGCTTTTTGGATTGTATGAGTACAAGTCCTAAACTGGCTTTTAATCAATGTTGTATTTAATTGTTTATTTCTTCATGAAACAGCCCTAATGTGCGGTCAGCGCCGGTAAAAAGCGCAATCTTAACCAAATCTTAATGGAATTGTGTGTGTGAGCGTGTTAATATAATAACAATTAGCATTTCGGTAAATGAACATTTGTATCCCCATTGTACCATTACCGGGGAAACGGCAGGGGCAAGGTTTGATGAATCCGCCACAGACATTACCATAAGAAGATGAGCAGAGGAAAAGACAGCTGATAAAAACCAGAAAGGAAACAAAGAGAGGGCGATATGGGCAGGAGAATAAAGCGGTATATGACATCAGCATTTTTTCTTATCACGCTGTCAGCTGTCTCAATGGACTGTCATGCGTATTTTGGTGAAAATAAAGACTATTTTTTTACGGAGGAACAGCCTGAAAACCGGGGGCGGACACATTATCTTGAATTTGTCGGCAAAGAGACTTATACCGTGGAGCCTGGAGATACGCTTTGGAATATTGCGGAAGATTATTGGGGAAAGGGTACTTATTATCAGAGAATCCTGTCTGATAATAAGGATGTAGTAGATGTACCGGAACATCTCATGCCGGGAATGGAGCTTGACTTAGAAAAAACCTTGTATTTGAATGTGGGGATTGAGGATTATATCAATGAGGAGCAGTTCGGATTTGACCTTCTTGTGGAGGAAGATGCTTTTGAAATCGATCATTCCCTTGGTCTGAAAAATTATAGTTTGCCCTATTGTATTTATGCAAGTGTTCCTTATGTAAATGATTTGGGGGAAGCGGATCCTTATGTGCACTGGGAGGAATTTAAGGAGGAGGTCAGCAGGTGCAGCAGGGAAATCTGCGACGACCTGGTGTCCGATCTTTCTTTTGAAAGATATCAGGTAACTGGGCTCGGAAACTTATGCGGTTACAGCTTTACATTTGACGCGGGAGATACGGAATATATAATCATGGCATACTTTTGCTATAACAAAACCACGAAAAGCGAAGCGTTTGCCCTGTGCGAAAAAAAGCGCTGCACAGAGACCGTTCTCGAGATGGTCCGGGGAAAAACCTGCTATGCGGCAGTACGTTTTCTGGATCCGAATACGTACCGTGAGAAGTTGCAGGATTACAGGGGGGCGGAGACGTGGAATTATCCTCAGCTTAGAAATCCCTTTGCAACTGCCATGTGGCAGCTTTATTCGGGGCCCCTTAAGCATGTGGAAGATTATCCGGAGGATTACTCGATTCTTTGGGAAGAACCGGAATTTGAAAAGCTGGTCAGGGCGGAATTGTCAAAGCTGTGGCAGCTTACGGAGGAAGAAAAACAGACTTTTGCGGAACGGGATGTGACAGCAGGCGACCTCGCCTTAATCGAAGAGATGGAGATTAACTACTATTCTATCGAGTATGATGGAAAAGAATATCTGCGTGTGCAGTTAAATGAAAGCGAGGATTACGGAACGAGCATAACGCACTATTCGCAGGCGGAAGGACGGCTCATAGATACATTAGAGGATCTGAGGCACTTTCACGGACTGAAACGCCTGAAGATCCGTTTGTATGCCCCTGATATCACAGATTTGTCCTGTCTTGAAAAACTGACCGGTTTAAAAGAATTGGATATGAATCTTTATTCTGCGGACACACAGGCAGAAAACCTCGATTTTTTGGGAAAACTGACTGATCTTCGTAAGCTGCGCATAGACGGACGGTTCGGGGAATGGAAATATGGAAATGACTATGGACATAATAAGTATTTTAAAAGCATAACAGATCTGTCTATCCTCCGAAACTGCCCTCAGCTGACCTATCTTACATTGGCTGCAGGCAATTTGGAAGGCTATGATTTTTTGGAGGATCTGCCTGAGCTCTACCAGATCTCTTTGTTCGGAACGAACGTCGGGGAAAATATAGAGTCGTTGCTTCCGAATGCCTGTTTCATTGAAATAAACAACGAATTGGTGCGGTTTGAGACCGGAGAAGGATATGAACAGCAAAGCTCAACTTTAAAATTTGACCCGAAAACCGCAAAGGTTGTCGGGTCAAAATGATATTATCTGTTGTTATTTCGTAAGTTCTTCCAATTCCTCTATTACTTGTCCGAATACATCCAGCGCGTCCTGGATAGGCTGAGCGCTGGTCAGGTCCACACCGGCGATTTTCAGCAGTTCTACCGGAGGCATGGAGCAGCCGCCGGAAAGGAACTTCCTGTAGCGCTCTACGGCAGGCGCGCCCTCTTTCAGAATGTTGTGGGCCACGGCTACGGCAGCCGAGAAGGAGGTGGCATACTGGTACACATAGAAATTGTAGTAGAAATGAGGAATTCTCGCCCATTCCACGCCAATCTCCGGATCGGACACCATATCCGGCCCATAATACTTGCAGTTCAGGTCATAATAGACCTTTGTCAGCGCTTCTGCCGTCAGACTCTGCCCCTCCTCAGCCATCCTGTTGGTGACCATCTCATATTCCGCAAACATGGTCTGGCGGTACACGGTTCCCTTGAAGCTGTCCAGATAATGATTCAGCAGGAAAGCCCGTTCCTTCTTATCCGTGGTGTGGGCCAGCAGATATTCCATCAGCAGAATCTCGTTGCAGGTGGAAGCCACTTCTGCCACGAAAATCCGGTAACCGGCGTACATGGGCGGCTGGCCATGGTTGGAATGCCAGGTGTGCATGGAATGGCCCAGCTCATGGATCAGGGTGAACAGATTGTCCATATTGCCTGTATAGTTCAGCAGGATATAGGGATAGCTGTCATAGGATCCGGTGGAGTAGGCGCCGCTGCGCTTGCCCTTATTCTCGTACACGTCAATCCAGCGGTTGGCAAAGCCTTCTTGAACTACTTGTATATAATCTTCTCCCAGAGGAGCCAGGGCCTTCAGGACCGTCTCTTTGGCTTCGGCAAAAGGAATCTCCTTGGAAACGCCGGCGATAATGGGGGTGTAGATGTCGTACATATGCAGTTCGTCCACACCCAGCAGGCGTTTGCGCAGGCGCACATAGCGGTGCATCTTGTCCAGGTTCTGATTGACTGTATCGATCAGGTTACGATACACCTGAGAAGAGACATTCACTCTGTTTACGGCCGCCTCCAGGGTATTTTCATAATGGCGTGCCCGGGCCTTGAAGATCAGCTGCTTTATATGGCCGCTGTAAATGCTGGCCAGGGTGTGGGAATACTGCTTGTAAACGCTGTAAAACTTTTCAAAGGTCTCCCTGCGGACCCGGCGGTCTGCCGATTCCTCCAGAGGCACAAAACGCCCCTGGGTGATCTGCACCATCTCGCCGTTTTCATCCTCCACCTGGGGAAACGTCAGATCCGCATTGTTGAAGATGGCGTAGGTCCGGTTGGGATTACTGCAGATTTCGGAGGCATCAGCCAGCAGTTTTTCCATTTCCTTGGACAAGGTATGGGGCTTGAGGCGCAGGGTATCCTCTAAATCGATTCGATACTCCTCCAGCTCAGGACATTGGCGATAGTAGTCCTCCAGCCGGGCGGCCTCCAGCTCCAGAATCTCAGGGGTGATAAAGGAAATATCGCTCCCAATGCCGGCTGTAATGCTGCTGAAGCGCTGGTTCATCTCCTGATGGGTGTCGTTGCCTGTATCCTGATCGCTGAGGCAGGATACATATACGCCCAGATGGTGCAGTTTGCGGTACAGGGCCGTCTGCTGGCGCAGCGTGTCAAGGAGGCTCCGGGCGCTTTCGCATACATGTCCTTCCTGATCAGCCAGTTTTTTGCCCATCTCCCGGGCCTGTTTCAAGTCCTCTTCCCAGCTTTCACGGTCAGCATACATCTTGCTTAAATCCCAAGTGTCCTCCGGGGCCACCTGGTCTCTTGCGGGTAATGTTTTTGCCATGGCAATATCCTCTCTTCTATAGAATATTAAAAAAAGTTTTTCAGATATAGGATAACATACTTTGGCAGAATAAGCCATATTCTCCTGTGCATAGTTCTTTGCATAATTAAGAATGTAAAGATATCACCCTGCAGGTCTTTTTATAACAGGCAATTCCATATTTGACAATATTTTTCATCCCGTTCTGCAGAAGGCGTGCGGTATATCCTTTTTCTTCAATCTGTGCCAGGGCGTCCCGGCATCCGGTCTCCAGATTTCCGTCATCCGGATATTTTATCTCGATTACAATACCAGTATCGCTTTCCTCGATTTCTATCAGGATGTCGCTGAAGCCTTCTCCGGACTCCGCATTGGAACTGATGATCCAGTCCTCGCGGTGGCTCAGAAGACCCAGCAGTATGCCGTGGTAGAAATTCTCTTTCCTGTCTTTTCTGACGCCGGTATCACGGATGCTGATCGTCTTCTTCAGGTAATTGGTAAAGAGGATTTCAACAGTCCCTGCATCTGCCTGCTCAAATGCGGCGCAGAAAGCATCGAGCTTCGGAGTATCCCTGCGGGCTTCCTCCCGGAACCATTCATAGATCTGCTCTGCGAAGATTTCTCTGATCTCAAGGTTCGGTATCTTCAGCTGGAAGGTTCTGCCGTCAGAACTGCCGCACTGGGTCAGGTAGCCGGTGGTAAAGAGGATGCTCCAAAGATTGTCCATATCTTTATAAATGTCCCGGTAGGTGAGTTCCTGGTGGATTCTCTTGTTGATGGTTCCGCCGTTTATAAGGCATTCCAGTTCCCGTCTGGCCGCAGGGCCTGCCTTGGACAGAAATGTGCGGATGATGTCATTTCCGCTGGTATTGATCCAGAAAGCCCTGGGCGCCGCATACGGATCCGCGCGGAGCTTTGCGCAGTAATTAATCACATCCCAGGGACAGTAGACATCCGTGTTTCCGAAGCGATACCCGTCGTACCATGTTTTGACCAGCTCATACTTGTCATCAAGGGAATAATAATGCAGCATGTCCCTGACCTCAGTATCAGAAAAGCCGAAGTGTTCATCATATTCCACATCTGCAATAGACAGCACGCGGAGGTTGTTAATCCCGGTGAAAATACTCTCTTTTGCAATCCGCAGGCACCCGGTCAGCACTGCAAGGTGGAGGCTGCTGTTGCTCTTCAGAGCGCGGCTGAAAAGACTGCGGATTGAACTGACCATTTCCTCGTAATAACCGAAGTGCTGTGCCTTGTCTAAAGGGACGTCATACTCGTCTATCAGAATGATGGTTTTTTGATGAAAATGTTTTTGCAGAAGATTGGACAAAGTCCACAGGCTGTCCATCAGGATTTCGTGAGACATTGTGAATCCCTGTCTGCCGGTCGAATCGATTGCGATCAGCTGATTATACCGGGCTTTTTCTTCCGCAGTAAGCCGGCTGCTTTCTTTCAGGAACTGAAAACGCATTGCCTCATTTCCTATGATTGACCGCAGCATGGAATATGCATGTTCATAGGTTCTGTCGCCGACATCCTTCAGGCTGATTGAGATGACGGGGTATTTCCCCATGTACTCATCGCAGAGGCTTTGCTCTTTTTGTATGGCGAGGCCGTCAAAAAGGCCGGCATCACATCCGTATTCGAAAAAATGTTTCAGCATGCTCATGTTGAGAGATTTTCCAAAACGTCTTGGGCGGGTAAAGAGATTTACTTCGCTCCAGTTGTCCAGTAATTCTTTGATCATCCCTGTCTTATCAACATAGTAAAACCCTTCTGTCCGGATTTTACTGAAATCATCAATGCCAATTGGCAATTTAACCATTTTATTCAAATACAATATCTCCTTTCAAGAAACAGATTTTTCAATATATGGTTCAAGGCTTGTTACCTTTGAACAGTTATCTTACAAGTCTTTTTATAACAGGCAATTCCATATTTGACAATATTTTTCATCCCGTTCTGCAGAAGGCGTGCGGTATATCCTTTTTCTTCAATCTGTGCCAGGGCGTCCCGGCATCCGGTCTCCAGATTTCCGTCATCCGGATATTTTATCTCGATTACAATACCAGTATCGCTTTCCTCGATTTCTATCAGGATGTCGCTGAAGCCTTCTCCGGACTCCGCATTGGAACTGATGATCCAGTCCTCGCGGTGGCTCAGAAGACCCAGCAGTATGCCGTGGTAGAAATTCTCTTTCCTGTCTTTTCTGACGCCGGTATCACGGATGCTGATCGTCTTCTTCAGGTAATTGGTAAAGAGGATTTCAACAGTCCCTGCATCTGCCTGCTCAAATGCGGCGCAGAAAGCATCGAGCTTCGGAGTATCCCTGCGGGCTTCCTCCCGGAACCATTCATAGATCTGCTCTGCGAAGATTTCTCTGATCTCAAGGTTCGGTATCTTCAGCTGGAAGGTTCTGCCGTCAGAACTGCCGCACTGGGTCAGGTAGCCGGTGGTAAAGAGGATGCTCCAAAGATTGTCCATATCTTTATAAATGTCCCGGTAGGTGAGTTCCTGGTGGATTCTCTTGTTGATGGTTCCGCCGTTTATAAGGCATTCCAGTTCCCGTCTGGCCGCAGGGCCTGCCTTGGACAGAAATGTGCGGATGATGTCATTTCCGCTGGTATTGATCCAGAAAGCCCTGGGCGCCGCATACGGATCCGCGCGGAGCTTTGCGCAGTAATTAATCACATCCCAGGGACAGTAGACATCCGTGTTTCCGAAGCGATACCCGTCGTACCATGTTTTGACCAGCTCATACTTGTCATCAAGGGAATAATAATGCAGCATGTCCCTGACCTCAGTATCAGAAAAGCCGAAGTGTTCATCATATTCCACATCTGCAATAGACAGCACGCGGAGGTTGTTAATCCCGGTGAAAATACTCTCTTTTGCAATCCGCAGGCACCCGGTCAGCACTGCAAGGTGGAGGCTGCTGTTGCTCTTCAGAGCGCGGCTGAAAAGACTGCGGATTGAACTGACCATTTCCTCGTAATAACCGAAGTGCTGTGCCTTGTCTAAAGGGACGTCATACTCGTCTATCAGAATGATGGTTTTTTGATGAAAATGTTTTTGCAGAAGATTGGACAAAGTCCACAGGCTGTCCATCAGGATTTCGTGAGACATTGTGAATCCCTGTCTGCCGGTCGAATCGATTGCGATCAGCTGATTATACCGGGCTTTTTCTTCCGCAGTAAGCCGGCTGCTTTCTTTCAGGAACTGAAAACGCATTGCCTCATTTCCTATGATTGACCGCAGCATGGAATATGCATGTTCATAGGTTCTGTCGCCGACATCCTTCAGGCTGATTGAGATGACGGGGTATTTCCCCATGTACTCATCGCAGAGGCTTTGCTCTTTTTGTATGGCGAGGCCGTCAAAAAGGCCGGCATCACATCCGTATTCGAAAAAATGTTTCAGCATGCTCATGTTGAGAGATTTTCCAAAACGTCTTGGGCGGGTAAAGAGATTTACCTTTGCCCTGTTATTCAGAAGTTCACGGATGAGTCCTGTTTTATCAACATAATAGAATCCTTCTGTGCGGATTTCCTCAAAATCTTCAATGCCAATAGGCAGTTTTATATTTTTTTCCAATGTAAGCACTCTCCTTTCAGGGTAAGCCCTTTCCTGCAAAAGGACAATTGCCCTCCTGACTTAAGCATTGATGTAGCAGCGAAAACAACTGACTTTCATGTTTATATCCTACTATGCAAAGTGGGTTTTATCAAGCTGAAAAGTAAATCCTGCGGGCGCATTTTTTGTAACTTGGCGTCGAACTCCATTGACTATCATTGTCTAACGTGGTAGACTATATATGGAGTCTAACAGTGTAGACAAGGAGGGACTGAGGATGGAGATTCCGAAAATCCACGAAAGCGAATATCGTTTCTGTCTGATTATGTGGGAGCATGAGCCTGTAACTGCCGCCATGCTTGTAAAGCTGTGTCAGGAGCAGCTGGGTTGGAAAAGGACAACTACATATACTGTCATCAAGCGCCTTGGGGAACGCGGGGTGCTGAAAAATGAGAATGGCACAGTAACTTCCCTCGTTTCCAGGGACAAGGCACAGGCATACGAGATTGACGAACTGGTTGAGAAAAAGTTTCAGGGCTCGCTTCCTGCCTTTATCGCTGCCTTCACAAAACGTCAGGATATGTCCGAGGCCGAGCTTGACGAAGTGCAGCATATGATTGACCGAATCAGGAAAGGAGGTCTGCAATGAACGAAATCTTTTTGAAAATCGTCAACATGAGCATATCAGCAAGCTGGCTTGTCCTGGCTGTTCTGCTGCTCCGGTTCGTATTTAAGAAAGCGCCCAGGTGGATCAATGTTCTGCTCTGGGGCATCGTAGCGGTGCGGCTGCTTTTCCCGTTCTCCATCGAGAGCGCGCTGAGCCTAATTCCCAGTGCAGAAACAATAAGCCCAAGTTTCATAACGGATAAAGAACCGTCCGTTCAGACAGGTATTCCCGCTCTCAATCGTGTTATCAATCCTGTGATCGGCGGTTCTCTTGCCCCCGCTCCGGGTGCCAGTGCCAATCCGCTTCAGATTTGGATAGCTGTTCTGGGTATGGTCTGGGTGATCGGCGCAGCTGCACTTCTCCTGTTTACTGCAGTCAGCTATTGGCGCCTGCGTCGCAGCGTCCGCGAAGCTGTCCTACTGCGGGATAACATCTTTCAGAGCGAAAATGTTGGCTCTCCCTTTGTGCTGGGTGTCATCAGGCCGAAAATATATCTTCCTTATAGACTGGACGGGCAGGAGCTGGATCATGTGGTTGCCCATGAACAGGTCCACATTCGCCGCAGAGATCACTGGTGGAAACCCCTTGGCTTCCTCCTGCTGACAATTCATTGGTTCAATCCTCTGATGTGGCTGGCCTATGTACTGCTGTGCCGTGACATTGAACTTGCCTGTGATGAAAAAGTCATAAAGGAGCTTGACAACGGGCAAAGGGCTGATTATACCCAGACACTTGTTGCCTGCAGTGTCAGCCGCTCCATGATAGCCGCCTGTCCTCTGGCCTTTGGCGAGGTTGGTGTAAAGGAACGCGTGAAGTCCGTGATGAGCTATAAGAAACCCGCTTTTCGGATCATCGTTGCGGCTGTCATTGCGTGTATGGTCGTTGCAGTCTGTTTTCTGACCAATCCGGTCCGCTTTCGGTTCGACGAAACAAGCCACACCATCGTTTCTGCCAGCTATTTCGATTTCAGAGCTGATGAGGATCCACCTGCTGCTGAAATGAATTCTGCACAGCTCAGTGAACTGAGCTCCCGGCTGGCGGAGGTAAAAAATACCAGGGGCAGCGATAAATATGCCGGATTAACGCCGGGATACCAAATCAGCGCTCTTCTGCAGGATGGCACATACATCCGGATCAGCGGGTACTCATTAGCTGATAAGGATATGGTGGATATTGAGTGGAACGGCGAACGGTATGTGGTAAATGACAGCGATTTCCGGGACTATTTGAGCCGGGTCTGCGAAGGCAAAGATATTCCTGCTTCTGGCGGCGCAGCAGCCGAAAAAACATATGTCTATGAAAACGAAGGCATCCTGGGCAGTTTTGCGATCACCCTCTATGAAGACGGATCCTTCACTTATTCTGAGGGAATTGCAAGCAGCTATATTGGAAGGGGCGCGTGGACACAAGATGGTGATACCATTACCCTTACCGACATCGAAACGGCCGGTTATACACGCATAAACCACTTCAGGATAGATGGTGAGGATCTTGTGTTTCTTACAGAGGATTCCTCAAATTTCATCTATGTCAAGGTTCAGAATGGCGAACGTTTTATCTGTATCGGCGAGGCGCCCCGGCCTGACAGCGGCGCAGACGTTCCGGAGGAAATCCAGACAGGCAGAAAACTGACCCTTGACGATGTGATTGCCCTGTCAAAAAAGGGATATGATCTCTCCTGGGATGATTTTGCGGAATATTCCTGTTATGAGACAGGCTCCGGCTTATATATCCGGGTGTACGAAATCAATGAATTATTTGAACTTTGGATTGGAGGCGGCAGCCCCGGCGGCACCCCGATGTATATTTATCTGGCTTTGGCTGATGACACCGACACAAGGATCGATATTCGTGACGGAGGCGTTGAGGAATTTATTTCAAAGGATCATTCCCAAGTCCTGTTGGAGAAGGCAATTAACACTGCAATTCTTAGCAGCAATAAGCCCTCTGAGCCGGATGGGTTGTTCCGCTGTGCCAGCTTTGTTTTGCTGAAGACGGAGGAACTGTGCATCGACAGTGAACCTCCCACCCCCATGCAGGTGACTGTTTACGGCATTGCACTGTATCAGACTTATGGGTTTTCAGGGGACACCTTCTACGATGCCGGCGGCAGTCATATTCCAACTGCCATCACCTTTGAAGTGGCAGATGGCGGATATGAGATGAAGGAGTATTGGATTCCACGTGACGGCTCTTATTATGCACCGGATATTCGTGATAAGTTCCCCGACGATATTGAGGACGAAGCAATGAATACACAGAACTATATCCTCGCTCAGATTCAGGACTGCTACGACCAGGCAATACGATATGGCGGCATTGATACGGACTCTGCCGTAGAGCATCTGTTTGAGGTGATCGAATCCTCTCCTGCGGCATCCTCCGTACCTGCCGACTATATCAATGCGCATCCCATTGAGTACCGGGAATTGACCTTCTACGGAGGTTACACACTGCGGTACATATTCTCCAGGTTTTTGGAGGGCGGACAGACCGGACTGCGCGGCCATCTGATGAGGGCTGTCTTAGACGAGCTTGCGCCGGAGGCTCAGCTTCGGCTTGATGCAGCAACCGGGCAGGAATATTTTGACCAGTGGAAAGCCGGTGCCATTCGGGTAAGCGAACAGCATGACATGGAATGGATCAGGGAGAACCAGCCTGCCATTTATCTTCTTCTCCAGATGATCAATGAATAACCGGCATATGAGATTCGCCTCATTTAGAAGTCGGAAAAATGCTGCAGCGGTTCAGGCCGGAGAACCCGGCCTGCTCCATCGCCGCGCAGACCTATTGATTGGATGCCCGGAAAAGCGTATAATGGTATCATGTTGGGATTCCAGGAATCAGAAAGAAAGGATAACAAAGTCATGGAACATTATATTGTATACTGGCCCCAGGATGTGGTGAACGCCCTGAAAAAAGCAAAGGACGAGGGACCAATCAAAGTCGTTTACGGAAGCATCCACAGCCGCATGCCCTCCATCGCATCCGTCAGAAAAGGGGACATCATCTACCCTGTCAGCCTGATTAAAAATCAGTTCTACGTGATGGCGAGGCTGCCTGTGGAGCACAAAGAGCAGGCTTTCGACTATTGCATGCGGGAGCTGGGCACACAGCACAGCGCACTGATCCCGGACGGCATTGTCATGGAGTGCAGGGATGCCGGCGGCGGGATCTACTATTGGACCAGTGACTGTGAAAGCTACCGTGACAGGGAATCCGTTCCGAAAGGAATGCAGATCATTTCCCTCAGCGAACAGGTGGAAAAGCCTCACCAGGCGCACCAGGAACCGTTTAACTGCTGCTCGAAACATGCCGCATGGGGAACCGGGGGATCCTCCATCTGCCCCAGGCCGCTTCCGGCGGAACTTGTGCCGGAGCTGAGGTTCGGGCCTAAGGGCAAGGAGCGTCCCCTTACGTTCCGCAGGGACGGCACAGTACTTCCCAGCAGCCTCACTTCCACACGCCGCATGACTGCAGAGACGGCTGAGATATTTGAGAGGCTTTTTTAACATAGCGTCTGCAGGCTTATACACCTAAGAAAACCTTATCGTAATGCTGCTGTCTCCATACCTTTCAGAATGTACTGTTAAAACGGCATCACCAGCCATGCCGTTGCTCCTGACAATGGCAAGGGCCAGTCCCTGATAAGTAACTGTCTTTCCCTTCGTATAGTTTTCTTCTGTTGCAGGGCGGGCGGAGCCGAATGCCTGCAGGACGGCTTCTCCTGTAACCTCTGCCGTGACAGGCTCCTGTGCAAATGGGATTAGATTTCCCTCCTGATCCGTAACTGATACCTGCACAAAGACAAGGGTATCCGGCTGTGCCCCATGAAGCTCTGTCTCCGGCAGCAAACCGATTTTTGCCGCCTCGCCCGCTGTTGTAATCCTGTCTCTGGAAATCTCTTTCCCCTCCAGATAGCCCACGGCCTCCAGTGTTCCGGGCACATAGCTGCCTTCAAAGACAGCCTTGAAATGATGCCCCTTACCTGCCGGCATTCTGCCCAGGCTCTCCCCGTTCTGTATCAGTTCCACCTCATCTCCTGCCGAATATACCTCAATCCTTACCGGGACTCCAACCTCCACGGGCCATGTGTAGCTGTGGGCGCTTTCCGTCCAGCTATAGCGATCCAGCAGCTCCACCTTTCCAAAGTTCTCTGGATTGTTCACTTCAATATGGGTCTCCATGGAACCCCATATGATCCTGCGATAGTAAAGCTGCGGTTTGGCAAATCCCAGCAGGTCAAACTCCCCTGTACCAGCCGTGCGCCAGGGATAGGGTGTCCTGTGCATCCCCTTTCCCGCTGCAGCTGCCTCCTCTGCAGTCACATACATCCGCTTTCCGATTCCTGCCTCTCCGATATAGTCGTGGCTGGTCCATTCAAAATCCCCAATCAAATAGGGATACTTTTCTACATCCGCCCAATAGCTTTCCATCTCCCGGGGCTTGCTTTCCGTGCAGCACACCACGCGGTTCGGAAAGAGCCGTCCTGCCTCCTCATAATGATAAGCCAGATAGTTATAGCCCACCACATCCCAGGGAGCAACAAAGCTCTCGGTATAATCATTCCAGATTTCACGGCCAAATTTACCGTCCAGATTGTTTAAGGCTCCGCCGTTTAACTGTGCCTCCTGCATCAAAGACGCCCAGAATTTTGCTGTATCGTCGTCATTAAGTCCGTTAAAGAAAGAACATAGAGCGCCGCCCACAAAGCGGGTATCGTCCATTCTGCGGACAAATTCCGCAAGCTTCCTGGAAGTCTCATAGCCTCCTGTCAGCCCTCCCTGTTCCGGCAGTTCGTTTCCGATAGACCAGATGGCAACACAGGGATGATTCCTGTCACGCTTCAAAAACGCCGCCAGCTCCTGCTGCCATTCCGCCTCAAAATGTCTGGTAAAATCAAAATAATTCTTAGACATGTTCCAGGTGTCAAATGCTTCGTCTATGACCAGAAGCCCCAGTTCATCGCAGGCATCCAGCATATCCTGTGAGACCGGATTGTGCGCAAACCGAAGGGCATTATAGCCATTGTCCTTGTGCAGCTTTGCCTTGCGGTATTCGCTGTCCTTGAAGGAAGCAGCGCCGAGAATCCCATTGTCATGGTGGATACAGCCTCCCTTCAGTTTAAGCTGTCTGCCGTTTAGCCGAAATCCGTATTTTGCTTCTATGCTAATCGTGCGGATACCAAAGGAGACCGCCGCTTCATCCAGAATTGGGCATTCCTGTGATGCAGCGGGTCTTGCACCTGTAAGCCGGGCCGTAATCTCATACAGATTGGGAGAATCTATGTCCCAGATTGCCGCATGTTCCACACATACCATGGTTCTCGCCGTTCTGGTTTCCCCGGCCGGAAGAAATATCTTTACTGCACCGTCTGCTGCCTGCTCACATTCCGCTTTTTTTTGAAAGGATACCGCCACCCAATAGGAAACATCCTCCGCCGTGTGATTTTCCACCTCTGTCTCCACAATCACAAAGGCATCTCCGTTCACCATATGGGAGGTATGGGCATAGATACCGTCGTGGGCAATATGAACCTTGGGAGCCGTCAGCAGATGGACATGACGATAAATTCCCGCTCCCGAATACCAGCGGCTGTCAGGCTGTGCCTCATTGCTGACCACCACTGCCAGCCGGTTTTTCTGCCCCACCTTTATCTGCTTTGTCAGATCCACCGTAAAAGGGGTATAGCCATAATGGTGCATTCCCATTACATGACCGTTTAATATAACCTTTACCGCTCCAAATACACCGTCGAAGGAAACCAGTACCCTTCTTTCCTTCCACTCCTGTGGCGCGTCAAAATATTTCGTGTAGGTTGCCGTGCCGCCGTCAAAGAACCCCGTGCCGGCACCGTTTTCAGATTGCGGATTTACATCCTTTTCAATCATGAAATCATGTGGAAGATTGATCCGTCTTGTCTCCGCAGGCATTCCCGGTATATTGGAGGGCTCCCCCCATTTAAATTCCCATCCAAGATCAAAATTTTGTCCTATCATCCTTATGTCTCCTAGTACAGATTCGTTTCCATCCCTATATTATCCATTTTGACTATCATCCATCTTGCTTATTCACATCACATATCCGTCCTGTCCCACCCATTTTTAGTATCTGAGCCACTATCGCACAGACTATCTGTGACAGGCATGTGCTCCACCAGACACCCGCCATACCTGTAAAACGCGGCAGCACCAGCAGAAATAGAAACAGCAGTATCGGCTCCCCGTAAACCAGAGCATAGGAGAACAGGTTCTTTTCCGTTGCATAAAACCCTGAAGTCGTCACCCTTGTAAAAGAGAGAAAAAGAATACCCAGCAGAAACACGGGAAGAACATTTCCGGCTTCAACCAGTACATCTTCCGAAGCCCCGAACAGCTTCCCGATATAATACCGGCCCAGGAAAAGAATCCCTGCACTGGCACATGCCAAAGCCCCGGCAAAACCATAGGCCAGGCGGCGGACACTGCGAAATTCCCCTGCTGCCCCTTCCCCATAGCATCTGCTCATCAACGGCTGGCTCCCATCCCCCACTCCCTGCAAAAGCATATGGACAATTGTCACCGCATAGACAATACAGGAATAGCAGGCAACTGCCCGTTCACCCCCCATAGGAAATGGTACTGCGGTTCATAAGGATGACCGCTAAATTCGGCGTCAGCGTCAGGCCAAACGGGGCAAGGCCAACCTTTACAATGCGCTTGAAAATGCTGCTTGCCTTAGGGATATGAAAACCAAGCACCGGCAATCTCCTGGCCAGCAGATATATCAATCCGACGGTCATGGTGACCCCCTGGCCGATTATGGTAGCTGCCGCTGCTCCCGATACCCCCCATTCCAAAATCCATACAAATACATAGTCAAGCACTATATTCGTCAGAAATCCCGCTGTCATAGATGCCATTGCAAAAGCAGCTCCATGATAATTACGAATCAGCGGAACAATGCCTGTGGAAAAAACCTGGAATACCGCGCCCAGAACAATAATGCGCAGATATCTCTCACCAAGGACAAGAATCTGCCCTTCTGCCCCCAAAAGCCCAAGAACCGGCTTCAGCGCTATGTACATCACCGCAGTCACCACTACACTGGCAATCAACAGGAAACTGCCCGTTGCCTTTGCATACAGCTCCGCCTCCTCATTATCTCCGGCCGCAATTGAAATCGAATAAATGACTGCGCCTCCCATACCGATACCGGTGCCGATTGCCTGCATCAGCGCAACAACAGGATAAGCGATATTGATCGTGGACAGCCCGATATCTCCTATGCTGTTTCCGATAAAGAAGCCGTCCACTATGGCATAAATCCCTGACAAGGCAAAGGCCAGAACGGAAGGTATTACAGAAGAAAAAAATGCTCTTTTGTTATTCATTTTCCCTTTGCCTCTCCTTGGCGAAGCTTCTCAGCTCTTTAAGTGTCATTATTTGGCTGCTTCTATTGCCGCTTTCTTTTTGTCCGCAATATCCTTTTGTATTTCGACCATCCGCTCCCTGTCCAGCGAATAATTCTTCATGCTGAGGATTGTGCAGATCCAACCGATAATCGGAGCGCCGCACCACAGCAGCACTGTCATCACGCGCACTCCTGTCGTCAGGGGATCTCCCTGCTGCGGTGCAGTGGTGGTATAGCCAATGAT
The DNA here is from genome assembly GCA_947177445.1 of uncultured Lachnospiraceae bacterium. GTDB lineage: Bacteria > Bacillota > Clostridia > Lachnospirales > Lachnospiraceae > Acetatifactor. Next base: position 93,149 of record CAMWUL010000001.1, read on the forward strand.
CCCGATCAGCGCAGTGGTGATGGTTGCTCCGAATGCAGATATGAACTTATCAATAAAGCTATAGGTTCCGGACACGGTCGCAGGCATATATTTCCCCGAACGATACAACTCGTAGTCGATGACATCCATTCTCATTGCGGTTGTGGCTGTCGAAACCACCATCTTTGTGGCACTGTTTCCAAAGGTAAACAGGAAGAAAATTGCCGTGGGTACCACCGCCACTGTAATACTCGTCGTGTCGGATACCAAAAGGAACAGTGCAAACAGCGCATTAAAGGCAATACAGACCCAGGTCCAGATCACCATCGTCTTCTTGTTTCCCTGCTTTCCGGCCAGCTTTGCACCTACAATGGCAAAAATGATGGACGGAAGCATTGCAATCGTAGAGATAATGGTGGAGATCGACAGATTCCCGATCATAATTCCATACAGCATTGTCGAGACAACGGCGGCCCCGCCGATGGTCTGTGTCAGTTTATCCGAACAGGCGGCTACCATGTATCTCTGTAATTCCTTATTGTCCTTAATCAGGGACCACATATCTTTAAAGGAGGTTTTCTGTTCTGCCTTCTTTTCTGCCGAAACGCCCACAAAGTTTTCCGGTTTATCAAAAGCCGCAATACCCGCACAGGCGGCCAGGTAATAGACCAACGCAAAGGCAACGACAATCAGGTTCAGTTCAGACAAAAACGGCATTGTAATTACATTATCATATTTTGGAAGCACCGCAAGCATAGTAATCATTGAAATAATCATAGGAGTCAGGTAAGAAAAAATCGTTGACCATACGCTTAACATGGGCCTCTGCTTCGGGTCATTGGTCATGACCGGACCGACCATGGCACCCGAGATGCCGGACAGCGTATATCCCACAATATATACCATATAACACACAACAAAGAAAATTAATCCCGAAACACCGCTTAAATGTCCCGCTCCCCAGGTACACATGGCAGTGGTTGCCAGCGCCATTACCGCCCATCCTGCCAGCATGAAAATACGTATCTTGCCAAATCTGGTATTTACCCTCTCAATAATAAAGGCACAGACCGGATCCGTAACACCGTCAAAAACGCGGGAAGCCGTCATAACGATACCTGTCACAGCAACCAGAATCCCATAGCCGCTGTTCCCGATATATGTTGCGTAGCTCATCAGCACATAAAAGCACATTGGTGCGGCAGTGCTCAACTGCGACAGTATGATCTGCCACAGCTTCGCCCGTTTGTAAACCACGCCATCCTGCTCGGAAGTAGAAATTTTTTTGCCCATCTGAAATGTCCTCCTTATGTTGTATTTTCATTTAATGCCATGTTCAGTTCACATTCCGTTTTGTAATGACTCTTATTGGACTACAACTGCTCATTAACTGCATTTTATCAGAAACAGAGAATAGATGTTAGAACAAAAATGTCTGAAATAGAATTTTTTTTGTCCTCTTCTTAAATCTTTATGTTTTAAATATTTTAATAAACTTTCCAATCTATATGTCCCTGTGTTAGAATTTATCTGGTAAAGATAGAATTTTTTTGAACAAGGTGATTTTATGAATGTATCGATATTTGTTTCCCTGATTCGCAGCCTGCTGAAAGCCAATGTGCTCTGCATAGAGGAAGACAAAGGCAATCTGCGCCTTTTTGAGGAAAAATTCTGTTTCCACGAATCCCTGCAGCCCATGTTCACAGTCAATGCTTTATCTTATCTGATGGACTCTGCACAGGATAACACTTATTATGAAATCGTGGATATCCTCAATGTATGCCTGCTTTTTTTCCGGTTCTCCGGTCAGACTTTCTTTATCGGCCCTTATGTCAAAACAGAATATAATGAGAAAAAAATGCAGGAAATCCTTGCAAAAAACAGAATCCCTGCCTCCTACGCAACCTCTCTGAAGCTCTATTTTACCGCATTTCCGCTGCTCAGTTCTTACCATATGCAGGATACGGTTTCTGCCTGCATAAATGCATTCAGTGCGTCTCCTATTGATCTTTCCTATCGCAGGCTGCAGGGTTTCCATGAAACATTTGATTCCGCTCCCTTATTTCAAGCTGAATCTGTAGACTACAGTGAGCTGTATCGTAAATATGATGCCGAGAATCACTTCCTGAAAATGATTGAAACCGGCAATGTGGAGAAAATGCTGACGGCCTATGCTGAGATCAGTATGCTGTCCTCCTCCGACAAGCAGCCTTATCTCACCAGTATCTACCAAAATCCTTTGTCCGGTCTCTCCATTGTCCGCGCACTGGCACGAAAGGCCGCTGAGTCCAGCGGCTTATCCGTCATTACCATTGATGAAATCACACAAAAAGCGATACAGCTCATGACATCCTCTCTGAATTATCGAGAACAGGTAGAGATTACACGTAATATGCTTTTGGAATTAACACAGGCCGTGCGCAGTCATCTTCTTCACAAAGGAAATTATTCCGCACCCATCAACAGGGTAATAGAATACCTCTCCTTCCATTTCAGCCAGGAAATTCCGCTGTCATATCTGTCCGATATGGCCCACTTTTCCGACTCTCATCTGTCAAAAGTCTTTAAGAAAGAGACGGGAACCACCATATCAGAATACATTGCCCGGCTCCGCTGCCAGCATGCCGCCCAACTGTTAAAAGATACCGATTTGTCCGTTCAGGAAATCAGCAATTATGTCGGATACCCTGACAATAATTATTTTGTGAAAGTATTCAAAAAGCAGTATGGTATTACCCCTACTGCTTTCCGCTCCAAACATTCCTGAATTGCCGGTCTGCAGGCATGCTGCCTTTTACCGCATCGGCAATATCACACAGGATTTTTGTTTTCCCCCATAATACACTGTCTGATTTGCAATCTTCGACTTAGTTGCACCTGACCAGCATTCCACAGTGTTTGGGTGAACGTGGTATGCCGGATGATTGGACGAGGAAATGTCTATACGTATTTTCGAACCCTTCTTCACTCTCCACGTAACATCCAGCATGGTCAGCATTAGCTTTACGATGCTTCCCGGAATATAATCTGCATAGGAGTCCTCGTCAAGATACCGGATGTCCGTAATATCGTTTCTGATATTGATTGTGTCGCCGTTTTCAAACACCTCGCTTACCGTCACGGAAAAAGCGGTTGCCTCTGCGTCAGATGAAACATAAAGTTCCGCCCTGATCGCTCCTGCTATATCGATATCCTCTTCCATTACACCTGATATGAAATAAAGTTCATCACTTCTGCTGCCAATCGCTCTCTGTTTTCTCGGACCTCCATAATTCTGAACCGAACCGTCACCCAAAATATTTCCCCATAGATTTTCCGGGCAGTCTTCCGGATCATATACGTAGCTTATACTGCCTGCTTCTCCCACCTCACTGGACAATGTACCATTTGCTGCCAGATAAAATATCTTCTCCGAAGATGCGGTAATATCACCTTCATAGGACACATATGCTTCCCCGCCGATATTATAAGCTTCCACCACACCCAGCTTGTGAGGATACTTCATGCCCCTTAGCGTATAGTCAAACCACTCCATTTCGGATGAAGAAAAGGTCATCATTGCTGTTCGGATAAGAAATTTCCCCATTACACTGCCCGCCGTGATTCCATGGTCCGATCAGAAATCTGCTCTTCTTTTTAATTTCCTCCGGCATCCTCCTGTAGGCTTCTATTTCAGGTCTTAAGAAAATATCATTCCAGCCGCCCTCTAAGAGAATTGGCACGCAGGCTTCTTCTGCCGTCCTATAAAAATCACCCCAGAAACCCTTTGCCCAATAATCATCTGTCTGCCTGGTGTTTACAGTCCAATTGGTGTACCAATTTACATGTTCACCGATAAAATGTTCACCAATCTGATCCTGTGGACGGTATGTCAGGCACTCCTTCAACTGTTCTCTCGCCGGTGCTGCCTTGAAACGGTTTTTACCCATCATCTGTGTCACCCACACAGACCAGATTTCCTGACGGAACATCCCTCTTCTCCAGAAGGTATCATAGGGCGTAGGACCATACACTTGGATAAATAAGGATTTAAGTGCCGGGTGATGCGAATTCGCAACTGCCCATTGCACATGTCCCAGGTAAGACCCGCCAAAACATCCGATATTACCGTCACACCACTCCTGCGCTGCAATCCAGTCAAGAACATCCTTTCCGTCCTGTATCTCATGCTCAAAAGGCAGCCACTCGCCTTCCGAAGTCTGACTCCCACGCACCTCGACAAGGAGTGTGGCATAACCGTATTTTGCAAATATCGGAAGGATGCCCTCATAAACAAATGAGTTGGACACATACGGATTCCTTACCAATATCACAGGATACGCCTTCTTCTCATTCGGCTTTGTCAGAAAGGCCGACAGTTTTATGCCGTCCGGCATCTGAATCTTTATCCGTGTTGATTTTACTTTCTTATACTCCAGGGGACGGAGACTGGGCGCCGCCATCGCACCCAGCTTCCCCATAGACGTCGTCAGGATCTTCTTTATGATCGGATTCTTGAGGTTCAGCCTGCTCATATCGAACCCTTTTTCTTCTTGCTTTTTACCCATTTTAATGTCCTTTCTCTTATAGTACCATTACTTCTGTCACCGAATCTGCAAACCCTTCCGCAGAGGCGATAATTTTAACATCTCCTACCCCATTTGGCCTGATAACCGCTAGTGCGGTTCCATCATACAACGTCCTGATATCATCACAGATGTCTTCCTGCGGACATGGGTCATCGTTGGCAAACCCAGCCAGCTCGGCCGAACCTTCCACCATAATTTTCACACGGGACTTATCCTGAATATAGACAATTCCCTCTGCATCCGCAACACTTACATTTACAAAAATGAAATCATTCTTTTCGAGAGAAACCCTGTCGCTTTCCGCCTCAGCTGTCAGCTTTCTTTCCCCTGACGCAGACCTTATCTCATAAGATTCACAAGCAATACCACCACGATAATTTACAGCCTTTAATTCGCCCGGTTCGTAAGTAAAATCATAAAGTACAATCAACTTATTTTCCGCGGTGACGGCCTTTCTTCCCAAAGATACTCCATTTAAGAAAAGCTCCACTTCCTCTGCATCGGAATATACCTCCGCCTTGATCGGTTTGCCTTCAAATCCTTCATAACTGTAACTGGAAACCGTATCCCCAAAGCTCCACGGAGAAAGGATTTCACGGTCATGATAATGCTCCGGACGATACACAGCGATAAACGGTTTCGTTCTGTTGCCAATCACTATCTCATGATAATAAGCACATGTTCTCTTATTTCCCGTAATGGTAAACTCCCCCACCTGGGAATTCAGCGCCGGGAACGGCAGTCCCATCCCATACTCCAGGGGCGGCGCTTCGTATTTTACCAGACCCGTGGACGGCTCTCCCATGTAGTCCCACCCAGTCCAGCAGAAATCTCCGATCACATTGGGAAGCTTCTCAACCAGCTTCCAGTTCTTATAAATGGAGGGCACAAATGTTTCCGTTCCGCACATGATTCGGTTTGGATAGGCAACAGTGTCACTCTCGTATCTGGAATCCATGTAATTATATCCAGCAATGTCAATCACCGAACATGACTCCTCTATCAGCTGTCCTACCACTGGCAGGGTCATAATCGCACTCATGGCATCGCCAAGCCCGCTCATCATGCTGTTGATGGCTTCCTGACCTTCGGCCTGTGATCCTGCCTGAGCCTCGGTCCCTTTCATAGCAGACTCTGCTGCCATCTGTTCAATAATACCCATCACACTTACCATGCCATTAATAGCATTAATAATATATCTATGCGGATCTAAACGCCTTATCTCCTCAACAATCTCCCGTCCCTGAATCGAACCGTTGGGTGAACCAGTATCGGCGATCTCATTTCCAATCGAATACATCGGCACAGACGGATGATTGTACGCCATGTCGATAACAGCAGCCACATCATCTCGCCAGCTGTACTTAAAGTTCAGGGTATTATCAAAAGGAACCTTACTGTGTCCCCAGTTATCAAAAAACTCGTCCATCACCAGCATACCATATTTATCGCAGGCACGAAGCAGTGCATCGCTGGGCGGATTATGGGCTGTACGAAGCGCGTTAAAGCCATTCTCCTTCAGTTTCCTTATCTTTCTTTCCTCTATATTTTCAGTGGAAACAGATCCGGCAGGTCCATTATCATGATGTGCGGCACACCCTTTCAGCTTAATGGGCATCCCGTTCATAACAAGCCCTTCCTTGGGATTCAGACGGAAAGTACGGATGCCAAAATCTGCCTCCGCTATGTCCGCCACCGGACCATCTATGTATTCTCCGGTTTCTGTAAAATGTCCCTCCCCCAGTACTGTCGCAGTCATATGATACAAGTTGGGCGCATCCAGATTCCAAAGCTTCGGCTCGGACACATACATTTTGATGCTGGCGGCTGCGCTCTCACCGCGCAATATTGTCAACGGGGCGATTCCCGCCGCAGCCACATTACCATCCTGATCCGTAATCTCTGTTTTAACCTTCACCGTGGTCTTTCCAAGGATTGATGCATTTCTAATCCGGACTGCGGCGTGTACCTCCGCAATAGAGGAAGTCACATCCGGCGTGGTAATTTTTAACCCATTCGGTTCCACATAGGTTTCTCCGCCGATAAGCATCCACACATCCCTGTAAAATCCATGCCCCATCCACTCCCACAGTTCCCCCGCCTGCGCCGGCGGCTGTCCCATTGCGATCTCCACCATATAAGGGAAAACCAGGTAGAATGCCGGGTATATGGTATTCGACTCACAGATGCGTCCGCAAAGTTCTGCAAAGACATCGGAATCCATACCGGTATCCGGGCACTCCCGAAACCGCTCCACCAGTTCCCGGATAGCAGGCTCCGCACCGATCTCTTCTGCCTGTCTCCATCCGCTCCCTGCTGCAGCCAGTCAGCAAGGACAGAACCAGCAATACAGCCACAGCCGCAGTTTTGCATCCTCCGGGCTTCTGTTTCCATTTCCTGGAAAGCGCCTTTTCCTTTTTCACCCGATCCACTTCCTCCGGCCCTATTTCTACAGATTACTCTCCAAAATAATATTTTGGTTCCTCCTCAGGTTTCAGGGTCTCCTAATCAGAAATATTCCGGATTCATAAAAAGCGCCACCAGACAGGCAATCTCCCCTTCTGAATCCAGCCCCCAGTAGCCGCTGTAGATGCCGTCTCCCATGCCGCTGGAAAACAGGACCGTCCTTAAGCCGCTCCCCGGCAGCTCCCACTCCAGAAAGCTCCCGCCCTGGTTCTGGAATTCCGGATTCGCTTCATAACTTTTCCGGAAAAGGGCAGCGAAATAATCCGTATACTTGTTTTTACCCGGATTCTCCCTTGTCCATTTCTCAAAAAACAGCCGGTTCTCCTCCGAGGCCTTCCCGTCCGCAATACAGGCAAGCCCCGTATCCACGCCGAAAAAGGTAAAGACACCCGGCTTTCCCAAATCTTCTGTTTTCTTTCCCTTTGACATGGCAATCTCATAGCGGACAGCCTCCTTACGACTGAGGGGAATCCTTGCTGCGGCAATCCTGAGGCCTGCAATCCGTGAGAGACAGACCGACAGTTCCACCGGATAGCTTCCGGCCGGAATCCTCCTGTCCAGGACGGTTTCATATTGACTGCCCAGATAAGCGATTGGATCCGCCAGAACCACCTCTCCTGTGGGGAAATCCGCTTCTCCTGCCCGGACTACCTTGATTTTAGGACTTTCTGTAAAAAGATTCCGGAAAAGCTCTGTCGGGTATGTTTTCTGGTTGAGGAATTTCAGGTTCTTCTCAAAGGCAATCTGGGCCGGATGCTTCACCGGCTCCCGGATTTCCTTTCCTGTTTTTGTGTCCACGAAGTATTTCCCCGTTTTGTCACAGCAAAATTCCAGATCGCTGCCCACAGGCATATAGAATACATTCACCACAGTGGGCTCTATGTTGGCCAGGGTATTGAAATCCACAATCGCCATGTTTTTCGCGTCATCCACGTATTCCTGACTGTCCCTGTCTCCGAATGCCACCCACCCGTTGCCATGTTCGCTCTCCTGGCGGAACAGCCATTTCAGCTTTGAGGTGCCGTTCAGAATGGACTTTGTGACGATGGTTCCTCCGGCTCCCCGGATGTATACCTTCATTTCCTTTTGTTCCTGTTTACCTTCTGACTGTATCGTCTCCGGTTGCTTTTCTTCAGACGGTTTCTTTTCTGGCTGTATCGCCTCTGGCTGCCTTTCTGCCGCCTGTTTTTCCTTCAGAAGTTTTTCTGTTTTTTGTTCTGATTTACTTTGAGTTGATTTGTCTTCTTTCTTTTTACCGAATAATCCCATATGCTTTACTCCTCCTTAAAAAATCTGCGCTTTCTCCCGCGAGTGCAGTAAAATATCTTCTTTCCTTCAGCACAATTTCCCGGCTAATTTCTCCAGCTCTCCTTTTGTCATGGGCGGAATCAGGATATGGTCCGCATCAAACTGCCTGACGCCATATCCTCTCAGTTCCTCAATAAAGCGCTCATATGGGAACATTCCCTCCATCACACGCTGCTCCCTATAAAGCACAAACTGGACAAAACCTTCCGTTATCTTAAGCTCACTCAGATTCAGGAACCCGTCGGCACGGACAGGGAAAATGCTTTCGCATTCTTCTGTCAAAGCATAAAAAGCTCCGATTTCTTTTGTATCATTCTTCTGCAGAAGTCTCGGCTTTGCATAATAAACATCAAGTGCCTGGAGTTTGTGCAGGGTCTGCTCGAAATCTGAAAGGTCCGTACATATCTCCCAGGCAGACACTTTATCCTCCGTCAGCGTATATGGCCACCGTGCCAGGGTAAGGATATGGCTCTTAAACTCCTTATTCCCGCAAAACCGGTTCAGCGACTCCCTGCTGAACTCAGCAAAATTTCCGATCCACTGTTCCAGCTCCCTGCCGGTGAAACTCCTTTCCTCTTCAACGCAGTACATCTCTGCCCTGCCCAGGCGCCTCTCCATCTCTCCGGCAAGCCTTGCAAAATCTGTGATCTCCGCTTCGGTTGTCGGGATATTATAGCTCAACTCATAGTATCCTTCCCCTGCTTTGCTGCCATCGAAAAATATCCCCCGTCCTATTCGTTCAGGATTATAAAAAACAGCGGTGCCCCGAACCTGCTCGTTCTCCTGCAGGATATAAAAATCATTATCGGAACCGTAGCTGAGGCCGCAAGTGCGCGCCAGTGACGGGATATCAAGGACCGTCTTCCCGAATAATTTCTTTTGTCTGATCTGCAAAGTAAATGCCATAACAAAGTCCCCCTGCTTTATTCCCGCGAGCAATGAGGAAAATAGCCATGCTTGCATGGCTATTTGACGAATGCCGCGAGGGTCAATACCCCGCCCCTTGGGGCGTTTCAATTTCCATGCCCCGCTGCCTGCGGCGGGGTGATTGACTTCAGAATATATGCCGCTGCCTTTTGTATATAATTTAAAGCAAGCTCTTCCTGTTCACTACTTCTGCGCAGCATTTCAATTATATGACTTCTTTTCTCTTTCAGAGAGTCTTTGGGAAATGAATCACGCTGGTGAGCAATCGCTGCTATTTCCGTTGCAGAGGCTATAATGTCATTATATTGATTTATTGCTAAAGTCATTAATTCCTTATCTATACCGGGAATTATGTTTATGCATAGTTCAAAAAATTGTTTCGTTCTTAATTTATTCTCATAATGAATAAACGCATGCGGAAAAACACATTCGATTTGATCCGCATTTCTTTGGTTTTCTTCTCTTAAAAGATTACACCAGTTTCGGTAAATAACCACACCGAAGCCCTGCATTTTATCTTCTCCGCAATGTTCGTTATTTGATAACAGTGTCATCCCTCTGAGGAGCGCATTAACACACGCCTTTTCCAACGGCATTTTTTCATTTGAAGGTTTTAAAATCATCATATCGCAGTCAACCTTGTACCAACCGGCATATTGATTAAGCTGATCAAAATTTATCCTCGCGTTTTTTTGGTCATCTCCTTCTAAAAAACCCAATCCTTTTAAAGTCTGTCCATGGTCGGAAAAACCGACAGCAAGAATAGTATCTATATACTCTTTAGGGATAATGATGACAGGATAACCATGTTCAATTTGTCTGCGGGCGAGAGCAATAAATTCATTTTCTGAATAATCTGCTTTTGAATGTATCTCATAATCCAAACCATATATTAAAAAGCTGTCATGAATACATTTATCGGGCGAATAGGAATATCCAAAACATATATTCGCAAGCGCCGACTGCAAAATATATTCTTCATCATCATTTATCTGACGGCCTTTTATGTCCTTGCGCTGCTCCAATCCAAAAAACAATTTTACCGCAGTTAAAAGAGAAGCGGATGAGATGCTTTTAGGCCATTCGGGACCTGAATAATCAGCTACAGGAATTCGGGGTTTAACAAGGAATTCATAATCAAAGTCCATATTGCGCAAAACACATGCCGACGGATCAAGAATCCTATCTACAGAACAATTAAAAAGTCTGGATATTTCACAAAGCAATGGTACCTCGGGTACTGCTTTTCCGTTCTCCCATTTGCTGACCGCCTGAGGTGAAACCTTTAATTGCTCTGCGAGCTGTTCTTGAGTGTAGTTGCGCCCAATACGCAGATGTGCAATTTGCTCCCCCATTTTTTTGACATCAAACATATTTCTCTTCTCCTTTGGTCTTATAATAAGTTATATGCTTCGATAATATTATAGCGGTTGTATAATGTAATGTCCATATATGAAAGGTTGTTCTTTAAGACAAAACTCAACTCACAGTTGAAAGACAGTCTCACACCAATATCCTTATATTTCTGTCTCCTGTTTTTTCAGCAAATCTCCCGCAGTCCACGTACCACTTCAGGGCATTGGCCAAAAGCTCTGTCCTGTCCCTTCTGTCCATTCCCTTTGCCCATACCAGCAAGGGCGCATGAGGAAGGTATGCTTCGTCCTGTGGGCTTTCGCCGCTTTCCGCCGGTTCAACCGTTCCGGCATCTTCATCCGCCGTGTCCTCGAACTCTATGTCACCCTTTTCCTCGATTTCCTGTATTGCGCCGCAAATATAATCTTGATGAATACCGGTAAAAGTCAGTGCTCCACCCTTTTCCCAGTCAAGACCCACCACAATTGCATTCACCCATGGAGGCAGCTCCATTTTCAGCATCTCGTCCATCCACCGGGCGAATTCCGTCCACATCCCGTATCCGCCAAACAGGGTGAATCTGTCGGCGGCAGTATCCTTTAAGCTATGCATGGACTGTCGTATATCCTCTTCTGTATAGCAGTATTCCAGTCTGTGGTCAAACCTGGATACGGTAAGGCACCCTTCATAGGCCACAGCTTCCGTCACACCCTCGCCTTCCCATTCCTGTCGTAAAAACTCTTCCAGCAGTTGAACCAGGCTGTCTGCCCGGTGCATCCTGACAGTCCCATATGCATAAAATTTTCCGCTCTCGCCCTGATAGACGAACATGGGACCGTAATCAGAACGAGGCGAGTATTTGAAGCCCCATCCAAAGCGGCCAACCAGGACCTTGGGCTCCTTTATCTTCGTATTGGAAGAAGCCATCAAGAAATCTCTGCTTCTTACATGTGCCGTGGAATGAGCCTTCAAATCAAAGCCAAAGGGCGCATGTACACCGTAAAATACCCTGTCGTGGCGCTTTTCCTTTTTTGCTCCGTAACGAAGCACGCAGTATCCCTCCATGTTTTCAGAATAGCCCATTGCCTCAAGGATTTTTGCTGCTTTTTGTGCTGTGTCCATGCCCTCCAGGGAATATACGGCGCGTACCAGAGGCTTTGGCTGCCGCAGATTATGCAAAGCTTTCAGGGCAGCCGCTCTTCTGCCCTCAGGCGTATCCGTGCCGGCAGCCGGAAGCCTGCTGTCTTCACAGGACAGGTTGTCTTCCTTCCAGGTATATGCTTCATATTTTCTCCAGCCAAGTTCCGCACTGCGGAATATAATGTCCTGCCAGCCGTAATCCATCTGCCGCCAGATACTCGCCCCTGTTTCCGATACTACTGCACGGAAACAGAACCGTTCCTGTTCGCTGTAAAGCACCACAGGATTGTGCCGTTTTGGATCTGTACAGGTCATTTTTTCAGCTTCAGTACAGGCATCAGGAATGTGGTCATTGTCGGCGGCCAGCAGTCTGGCAATCGTGGGAATGATAAAAGGATGCACAGGAATTCGTTTCAGCCAGACTTCTATCAGTGCCTGAGCAGCGCTTCTGTCAGAATCTTCAATGGCAGTGACAGCCAGAAGGAAGAAAAACTCCTCGGTTTTTTTCAGGTTGTCCGCATATTCCTGTAACTGTGAAAATGCCAGAACGGGCGCAGCTGCCTGCACCCCATCCACAAAATACAGGCAATAATGATAATGGAATTCTACCCTGAGCGTCCTGTTTCCGGGCATGGGGCATACAATAGCCACAGGAAACGGTATCTCTTCGGTATCTTCGTCAAAGCCCAGGAAACGCCTCTGCCACGCCCGGGACGGCGCATAAATATAATTTATGTAGGCAGGAAGATAGCATTGGCCGTCCATCACATAAATGTAATCTCTCTCCCAGCTTCCTCTGATTTTTGCATGGCGGAAACCGAATCCGCGCATGAGAAAATACTGCCAGAAATCAGGGCTGTCCCCGATATCCTCCGGATCAGTGGAAGCCATGAGGATTTCATAGCGGTAATCCAGCTCCTGACACATTTTCTCCGTGGACAGGGATCTCAGCAGGCTCTCTGTCAGTTCTGTTCTTTCAGGCTCCGGAAAGTCTCCCTCTGCCAGGTGCCCAATCAGTGTCTCCGCCAGAGTCCGGGGCATCACAATCCTTTTGGAGGCGCTGTAGATCCGTTCAAACAGGCCCTTTTCCCCCTTTAGCTGCTCCCATTCCGGAAGAGCAAAAAAGGCTTTTGCCCGTTCCCTGATTTCCGGTGTTTCTCCATAGATAAATTTGTCGTAATTGTTCTGGTTGTCGTTGATGATGGCAGAATAGATTCTGTAGAGCTTTGTGATGCGCTGTTCCGTTCCGTCCTCTCCGAACAGAATCTCCTCCGCCTGGGGAAGCTGGCGCAGAACTTCCTCTTTTAAAGCACTGTAAAGTCCTCTGGTGCTGCTGCGTTCCAGCTCTTTGAAGCTCAGTTTTTTATAAAAGAACAGCAGAACCTCTTCAGGCAGCTGCTCGTCCCTGAGCCATTGGACATAAAGCTTTACCACACATTCGCTGCGGGCTTCATAGCTTCCGCTTCCGATCTGCTTGCCGTTGCGCTCATAGAGGTAGAAGGGCTGGCAGACTCCAAGGATATGCTGCCAGATCTCTTTCTCCCCATCTGTCAGGCGTCCGTCCCTGCTCATCTCCTTCATGGTCAGGTAGTCGGAAAAGGCATTGTGGCGCACCTTAATGGCAGGCTGCCGCAGAATGCGGTTGGTCATGGATTTCAGATCGCATTCCCGGCCCTGCATATTGAAGATTTCGGCGGCATATCTTCTGCCGGGAAAGGTGTTTTCCACGGAAACCTTATACCATTCCTTCGGATATTTCAGGCCGTCAAAATATTCCTCTCCGGCAAAATGAGGGATAAATGCGTATGCGACAGCCAGCTCCTGCAGAAGTCCCATAGGAAGATTGTCGCTGGGACAGAGCGTCTGCTTTGAAAGGTAGGTAAACAAGCCTTTTCCGAATTCTTCCGAAAACTGCTCTTTCAGAAAGACCTCAGAAAGGAAAAAACGTTTCCATGTATCAGCCTGCTTTGCCAGTTTGGGATTTTCAAAAAGGGCGATGAAATCGTGGAGAGCGCCCGCTTCCATGCTTTTCTTTATGGCTTGCTCCGCCGCCTGGTCAAGGAGCTTCAGCAGGGAGGCTTTAGTTTCTCTTTGTATTTTTCTGCTGATGTCATCGCTGTCCTTAAATTCCTTTATTGCATTTTCTGGAAACACCGTTTCATATTTCGTCTCTTGCTCTGTTCTCATCCCATAGTCCAGGGCTGTCTTATACGCCTGATTCAGCGCCGCAAAATACTCCGGCTCCTCCTCCGGATGATGGAGTCTTGATTGTGCTGCAAAGGCTTTTCTTATAGCTTTTTTATCGTCGGTTGGATCTATTCCCAACAAACTCCATATATCGTTCATTGTTCTATCCTTTCCTTCATATCGCGTCAAATTCTTCAAATGAATTCTTCTGACTCCTCACCGAATTCATCAGACTCTTCCTCAAAATCATCAAGTTCCTCACCGAATCCAACCTTTAATTCTCCGTCAAACAGAAGCTCCTCCTGCATATCCATGGCCTGCTGCAGCTGAGTCATCCACATTCTTCCCAGCTTTTCCGCATTTTTGACCTCTTTCTTTCTGCCGCTGCTTAGTCCCGCCAGGATCCTGCCGGTCATGGAAGCAATCATCTCCCGCTTATGTCCGGTGCTTTTTTCATAATAATCCAGAAAAAAGGCAAGCATTTTCTGGTTCTCCGGCTGCTGGATAGGCGGCAGCATGATTTTCTCCATTTCCCGGGTATACCGTTCCAGTTCTGCCTCGCTGAGAGTCTGGTTTGCCAGCAGAATCTGTCTGCGTTCTCCCATTTCGTTCTCTGCCATCACATGGAGGATTCCGTTGATGTCATAGGTGAACTGCACGTCCACCCAGGCCTGCCCCGCAGGTTTCAAAGCCACTTCTATGGTAAGCTCTCCCAGAAGCACGTCATCGTCCACATAATATTCTTCACCCTGATAAATCTGGATCCTGATTTCCTTCTGATAATCACCCACCGTCACAAACCGTTCCCTGTGGGAGGCGGGCAGGGTGGTATTGCGTTCGATCATGGGACTTAAGATGTTTTTGTCCCGGTTGGCTCTGTTGTTAACACCGATGCCCAGTGTGAAGGGACATACATCTGTCAGCAGCATATCCCTTATTTCTTCCCTGCGCTGTCTGATGCCGGCATAAACTCCGGCACCGCAGGCAACCACGCGGTCCGTCTCTCCCAGGACAATGGGATCCTTTCCCAAAAGCTCCCTGAGAAAGCGTTTTACTACACCCAGCTTCGAAGAGCCGCCCACCATGATCAGGTCGTCTATTCCGGACACTTTGGAGCCGGCGTCCTCCAGGATATGCACAAAAAGCTGCTTTATCTTTCCGAACAGGGGCATGCAGATTTCAAAAAGCCGCTCCTCATTCAACAGGACCCGGCAGACCCTTCCGCCTGTCTCAAGCTCCATTGTCACCTCTTCCCTTTCTGCCAGGGCGCATTTGGAGACCTCTGAGAGCTTTCTTAATTTCGCCTGATCCTCCTTTGTCAGTTCTTCTGGCTTTAGTCCGTTTTCCCGGCAGAAATATTCCGAAACTGCCTGGTCGATATCATCTCCGCCCAGATGGTTGTCCCCCGCCACGGCGATAATTTCTATCACATTGTCAAAGCATTCCACATAGGACAAATCCAGAGTGCCCCCTCCAAAGTCAAAAACCAGCAGGGTTCTGTCCTCTTCTCCGTATTCCATCCGATAGGCCAAAGCCGCCGCAGAGGGCTCATTGATGAGGCGGTCCACCTTAAGTCCTGCAATCTGGGCCGCTTTCTTGGTATCGCTGCGCTGTTTATCATTGAAATAAGCAGGAACCGTTATGACCGCCTCTTCAATCTCTTCCTTCAGAAAGAATTCCGCGTTTCTCTTGATCTGCTCCAGCACCATAGCCGAAAGCTCCATAGGTGAATAGGCTTTTCCTCCCAGATGATATTCCTTTTCCGTGCCCATGAAACGCTTGAACGAGGCCGCCGTGTCTTCAGGATAGAGGATCAGCCGCTCTTTTGCCGCCGCCCCTGCCAGAAATCCTTCTCCCTCCACATATCCCACCACACTGGGCAGCAGAAAGCGCTCACCCTCCATGGGAATCAAATGTACCGTTCCATCCTTCCAATATGCTCCAAGACTGTTTGTCGTCCCCAGATCAATTCCTATGACAGCCATAATTTTCCTCCGTTTTTGCAGCCGCAGTGAACAGCCTGCCCTGTCATCATGTTTCTATATCCAAATACCTGCCGCAGCACAGGGAACTTTGTTGTCGTGCACTGCTGTCAGAAAAATTTTCCCGTCGAAAATCCTTTTATAAACATGTATGGATTCGCCTTCAAAACATTGATCTAAAAAATGAAGCTCAAACTCCTCAATCTGAAATTCTTCAAAAAATTTACTGTCAAAGGCATTTAAAAATAAATCCACATATTTTAAATTTGTCATATGCCCTGTCTTATCCAAATCCGTATACCTGACCTGATGGGTATAAATATATTCCATTCCATCTAAATCTACCGGCAATTTTTGGAATTCCTGCATACCAGACTGAATGCTTTCTGCTATATCCGCAGGAAAATCAATCTCTTTCAGACGAACCAGCCTCTTTTTGGAAAGATGATAGAGACAGCTCTCCACACAGCCGCGTGCACATTCTTCCCCATCTTTGGAAATCAGCAGATTCTGGTGGATTACTGCGGATGATTTTCCCTCCGGAATCCATGTTTCCATATTCAATTCCCCTGTGAATTTAATCTTGCGGCTTATGTGCATCCTATACTTTGTGTACATCCAGACAATCCCGTATTCTTCTGGCAGGGTATCGTTTCCTTTTTGAATATTATGCATGTAATGGGTTGCCATGTCTTGAAAATAATTCATATATCCCCGCAGTCCCACCTGGCCATCCCTGTCAGCATCCCTGAATTGCGGAAGATAATTCTTTCTAAATATCATCCAAGTACCTCCTGTAATTTCTTTTTATTCTCTTCTCCGGTTGTCCATAACACAGCATCGACAACTGTTGGCACACCCTCTTATGCAGGGCTGTTGGTACTTTCTGAAAAGAAATATGCCGCCATCTGGGCCCTGGAGCTGAAGGGTTCTGTTTCCAGAAGCTGACGGACTTCTTCTCTGGAATAAAACTTTGCCTCGATGGATTCATTGGCGGAGGAATGATCCTCAAAGCTTCCCTCCACTTCCACAAAGGCAATATAGGTGGTGGTATCCGAAAAAGCCACTGCCGCAAAGGAAGGGGGGAGGATCTTTTTGATCCGGGAAATATGAAGCCCGGTTTCTTCGTAAAGCTCTCTGGCGATACATTCCTCCACCGTTTCCTCCGGTTCGATCATTCCGGCGCACAAATTATAGACAGATTGGTTGACGCCCATGCGGAATTCGTGCAGGAGCAGCAGTTTATCGCCATGGGTGGCTACAATGGATACACCGCTGGGCTTAGCGCCCAGGTCGTCGGCACTTTTCAGTTCTCTTCTGCTTACAATCTCATACTTTTTTTCCCGCCCGATTTTATTCAGATAGGTAATTTCATAGTTTTTAAGATATTTTCCGTCCTTTACCTTTTCAAATTTAATCAGCTTCATGATAAATCCTCCCTAATTGCTCATGCAGTGGTTTTGTCCCTTTTTTTCGGGTGATTTCCATCAGGCCAAGAGGGGTTATATCCACTACGGTTGTTTTCACCCGATCTGCCTTGACAAGCTCCCGCATATATTCTAACAGCCTTTGACGATGCCGGCTGTCTGACATATTGATAAAGTCTATAATAATGATACCGGACAGGTTCCGCAGTCGAAGCTGCAGGGCTATCTCACCGGCGGCTTCCAGGTTAATGCGGCTCCAGGTCTCCTCCGCATCCTTTTGTATGCTGTTCTTTCCGGAGTTCACATCGATCACCGTCAGAGCTTCCGTGGGCTGGATGATGATATAGGCGCCTGATTTGAGCCATACATGAGAGGAAAACGCTTCCTGAAGCCTGCTGTCAAGGGAATAGAGGGTGGACAGACTTAAAGCTTCCTGATACAGACGGCATATTTTTTCGGGAAAATGCACGGAGCAATAGTCCAGGATTCTGGGATAGAGCTGTGCCTGGTCAGTGATGATTTCCTGATATTCCTCCGGCGCCGCCAATGAGTCAAACACTGTCGTCCAGGTCTCCGGCGCCTCCGCGATGCAGCTGAAGCAGCAGCGATGGTCTGCGTTATGCAATAAATGACAAAAATCTGCAAAGAGAGCCCTAAAGGACTCCATAAGTGCACTTTCGTCCAGCTCGGAGGCACGTGTGCGGATGATGGCGCCGATGGGATGGACATCTTGAATCAGCTGAAGGGAATCCTCCGACAATATTTTATGCTTTGTAAGACAGTGGACAATGGCATCCCTTTGCTTTTTGTCAAGCTTGGATGAGAAGCACAACCTGGGCGTTCCCAGGGAAAGAACCACATAATCATTGGACAGCGAAACTTCGGCGGTGATACATGCCTGCTTTGTTTTCTGGGCGTCCCTCTCCACCTGTACCAGCAGCTCATCGCCCTCCAAAAGCCTGCCATTGGAGGTTCTGTTCAGCAAATAAGGAGCAGAAGCCTTTTTCAGAGGCAGAAAACAGAGTTCCTTATCTGCAATTTCCACAAAGCAGGCATCCAGATTTTTGACAATTTTTTTGACCTTGCCGATATAAATGGCGCCAATACGGCTGGGCCTGTGGGAAAAAAAGCTGGCGGCCCGCAAACGGTTATCCCGTATTAGCAGGGCGCAGGGACTTTCTTTGTATTTTGTAAACAATAATTTCCCGGAAACGGTATTCCGAAGGCTCCTGTCATTTTCGTTCAGAGTGACACTATGTCTGGGAGCAATATTTCGACTCATGATCCGTTCTCCTGTAAGTTCTTTAAATCCATATCGATATAGTCAGCTCTGGCAGCACATGTCTTCCAGCGATATCAGCCGGGAGGATTCCGCCCGGGTATAAATTTCCTCTCTTGTAATCAGCAGGGCGTTCTCCTGCAGTACTTCCCCGCAATGAGCCAAAAAGGCCTCCATGATTTGAATCGGTTTAATATTTCCCGCGCTGGATGCGTCTGCCAGTATATGGAACGAAGGCGTTTCACATCCCCCGCCGCCAGAGCAGGTAAATTCATATATGCCCGGCTTCAGGTCCAGCTCCCGCGCTCCCTTTTTGGTCTGCTTCGTATAAAGAATATGATCCCTGGAGAGAAAATCAGGAATGAAAGCGGATAAATCCGCTGTCGGTGCCCTTCCTTCCCGAAAACGAACCGTATAGGAGGCCGCAGCTACGCTGGCCATGGCATTTTCCGCATGATCAGGCAGCAGCCCTGTAAAAATAATCTCTATACCAGGCACACTTGCAGCGTTCAGACGCTTCCGGACATCTTCACAGGAGGTAATGGAATGTATTTCGATATCCATATACTCGCCGTTGCTGGTAATCCCCACTCCCAGGGGAGCGGCAAAGGTCATGATCTGGTGGGGGCTGAAGCCCCCTGTATATGCCACATCGATTCCGGCCCGGCGGATTGCTTTCTGAAAAAAACGCATGACATCCAGATGGCCGATAAAGCGCACGGGGCCATATTTTTTAAATTTAACGCGCAGTCTCAACACAAATTCCTCCTCCAAACCGGGCGGCGCCGCAGCCCTGGCATTTTACTTTACAATTTTCAGATATTTCCTCCCGCTGTGCCTTCGCCCACTCCCGCTTCAGAAATTCCTTTGTGACACCGCAGTCGATAAAATCCCAGGGGAGAATTTCTTCTGTAGATCTCTCCCTGTGAGTGTAAAAGTCCGCAGATAATCCGCATTCCTCCAGAGTCTTCAGCCATCTGTCATGGTCATAATATTCACCCCAGGCCTCATAAAAGCCGCCCTTCTCATAAACCCTGCGGATGACCCGGCCCAATCGGCGGTCTCCTCTGGCCAGGACACCTTCCATCACACTGGCATCCGCCTCATGCCAGTTGTATTTGATGCTTTTCTGATTCAGCTGCTCGGAGATGGCTTTTCTGGTGAGATAGGCCTTATCTATAAACTGCTCTCTGGTACACTGCCCGGCCCATTGGAACGGCGTAAAGGGCTTGGGAACGAAAAAGGAGGTGCTTGCCACGATCTGCACTCTTCCATTAACCCGTTTTTCCTTGGGAACAGTCTCAAAAAAGGCGGCGGCAATCTTGTTGGCCAGATCTGCAATTCCTCTGATATCCTCTTCTGTCTCGGTGGGCAGACCCAGCATAAAGTAAAGCTTAACCCTGGTCCATCCTCCCTCAAAGGCCATTGTTGACCCTCGTATGATATCCTCCTCGGTCAGCCCCTTATTGATTACATTGCGCAGCCGTTGGCTGCCGGCCTCCGGCGCAAAGGTCAGACTTGATTTTTTGATATCCTGTACCTTGCTCATGACATCCAGAGAAAAGGCATCGATCCGCAGGGAGGGCAGGGAAATATTCACATGCTGTGTGCCGCATTTCTCAATCAGAAAGTCGATGAGCTCCGGCAGCCGGGAATAATCACTGGAGCTGAGAGAGCTGAGGGAGATCTCCTCATGGCCTGTATTCTTCAGCATTTCCAACGCATATTTTTTCAGAGTTTCCACATCTCTCTCTCGCACGGGCCGGTAAATCTGCCCGGCCTGACAGAAACGGCAGCCGCGGATACATCCCCGCTGGATCTCCAGGACCACTCTGTCCTGAGTCGCTTTAATAAAAGGAACAACAGGCTTTAATGGGTAATAGGTATCGGTGACATCCATCTGAATCTCTTTTCTGATGATGGCGGGAATTCCTTCTTCCACAGGCAGAAAGCTTTTGATGGTGCCGTCCTCATGATAGGCAGTTTCATAAAATCGGGGAGCATATATGCCGGGAAGCTTACCTGCACGGCGCAGAAATTCCACGCGCGAAAGCCCTGATGCCCTGCATTCCTTATAAAGAGTCAAAAGTCTTTCATACTGGGTTTCGCCTTCCCCGATATAAAACAGATCAAAAAAATCTGCCAGAGGCTCCGGATTATATACACAGGGGCCGCCGCCGATTACGATAGGGCAATCTTCTCCCCGTTCCAAAGCATTGAGAGGAATCTGGGATAGATCCAGGATCTGCAGGACATTGGTATAGCACATTTCATATTGGAGGGTAATTCCCAGGAAGTCAAAATCCTTTACAGGATCCTGAGATTCCAGCGCAAACAAAGGAATGTGTTCTTTTCGCATAATGGCATCCAGATCCAGCCAGGGAGAATAAACCCGCTCGCACCATACATCCTCCATGGAGTTAAACATATCATAAAGGATCTGGATCCCCAGATGGGACATTCCGATTTCATAGACATCCGGAAAGCACATGGCAAAACGGATCTTTACCTTGGACTTATCCTTTGTTACCGAATTGATTTCGTGCCCGATATAACGTTCCGGTTTTTCTATTTTTAGTAAAATATCATCTGACAGTGCTAATTTTTGATTCATATGTGTTATATACCTTTCTTGGAGGCACCGGTTTCCATAGATTTTTCTGCGGCGGTACTTCGGGAATAGCCGGCAGTTTTTACAGCCTCACGCATTTTTCTCACATCGGACCGGGTCATCTCTGTCTGCGAATAACGGGCCTGTTCATAGAGACAGGCCATGCCCTTCGTCTCTAATATTCGTTCCCACTCTCTAGCGGTAAAAAAGCGATAACCACCAGGATGGCCTTCTGTAAAAAACGGTCCGGACTGCAAAAGCTTTTTTCGATAGAGCCTTCGAATCTGGGCGGAAGGAGTCAGAAAGCCTGAAGGTGCCGTCCTTTTTGCGGACCGGGTTTTGGTTCTGTCACATTTCTCCCTGACCTCGGAAACGCCTGTATCCATGTCCACAGTCTGTCTGCGGATTTGCCAGAAAAAGTGTTTCCGGATAAAACGGATCAGCTGGAGTACCAGCCGAAGGATACAATATGCACACAGGCAGATCAGAGCCGCCACAGCCGCCTTTTCCAGAACCTCCCAGAGCCAGAAGGGCTCACCTTCTGCCGCGTCAAGAGGCACCATATCCGAAAATGGCGGCGGGGCCGCCGACTCTATGGGCTGCATTTCCGGCTCCGGCTGGTCATTTCGGAAAAGAGAAAAGAAAAAACGCAAAATGCCTGTTATCATTTTTTTAATCAGACCGGCTATGGCCTCCAGTCTGGACAGGTTTGTAAAAAGCGTCAGGATTACGGTGCAAAACAGGGTGTACCCCAGCACAAGCCCAATTCCTGAAGAAAACATTTCCTTTGCAGGCACAAAGCCGGCGCTTCCCGCATTGAGAGATAAAAATGTCAGATACTGCTGCAGATAATATATGATAAAATATAATCCAAAGCATCCTGCCAGAGCAAATAAATAAAACGCATCCCAGCCGGGGGCATTCTGCTGATGCAGCAACAGCATGGAAAGCAGGGAAATGCCCAAGGACATGAAGGGATGCATCAAAGGGGTAACGGGAATGTCCTTGATTCTCAGGGCAAAGGAATGGATCATATAATATATTCCGCAGACAATGCAGATCACGCGGTTTACAGACCCCTGAGCCGGCACCGCCATAGAAAGGGATACCGCCGCCGCATGAGACAGCGCAAAAAGCGGAAAACGGCTGATTTTCGCCCGCAGAATATAAAAGACTACAGGAAAAAGGCCGCATACCACCCACATCGGAAGATCCGGCTGAAGAACTGAGGTATAGCTGGACGTTAATCCCATTATGGTCAGCGCCAGAGGAAAAAGAATCCAATGATTCAGCTGCTGTGTAAGCAATTCACTTATAAGCTCTATTTTCTCTTTCATTTTCTGCTTTCAATAATCCTTAATTTATACGTGAAAATGAATCAGACGGATACGGTCTGCCAGGGATGGCGGGAGCCAGGGATCCTTGCTTCCCTGAACCGGATAGATCCAGACAAAAGTATTTCCCGCCTCCTGGTATTTTTCCAGAAGTCCTGTAAAATCATCGTATTGATTTGGAGACACAAAACAGGTCAGCGTATCCCGGGAACCTGAAAAAAGGTCTTCTTCAAAAGTCTTCACAAAATCAGCCACAGGCTTTTCCAGGTCGATTCTGGCCAGTGCCCTGCATACGGCGTCCAGCTGGCCTTCTCCGGCTCTGGAGGCCACGGATACCGGTTTATCCGTAAACAAATCCATTCCGTTTCCCCGGCACGACACCTGTATGCCCTGACTCAGAAAGGCGGCGCACAGACCGGCGGCAATGCGCAGGGACATTTCCACGCTTTCTTCCTTTTTCAGCACATTATCATCCTGTATATTCAAAAAAATCCTGACACTTTTCAAGGCCGTGAAATTTTTTTGGTTTACCATCAATCCGCCTGTTTTTGCGCTGGCTTTCCAGTTGATGCTGCGCATTTGATCATAGGGCTGATATTCCCGGATTCCCCTGTATTCAAAGGGATCCTCCAGCAAATGCCGTCTGGCCAGAACCTCTCCGTTGAGCCAGGTAAAGGTTTTTCGAAGCTCGCTGCTGTCGTAGGGCCGCGGGTAGACATAGATACTGGTCTGCAGGGACTGTTCGGCAGTCAGCTGAGCCGTAAAAAACAGGTCAGAGGACACCAGACCAGCATGGTCAATGGTATAATAGCCTCTCCGCCCGCCGGTAAATGTCAGAGTCCGGGTAACTTTCTCTCCCCCGCCCACCCGGAAAATGTCATTGCGGTAAAACTGATCCGTGGTTCGGGAACCCCTGGCATCCTGGAAAATCAAATGGCGGTCAGTCCGGAATTTAACCTTCAGCATAGGAAGCGGAAGCTGTTTTTTATTGATTAATATTTCCTTCAGTTCGCCCTGCTCTCCCTCCATTATGTGATCCTGGACGAACTGTACCTGGACGGTTAAATGTCTCAGCCAGAACCTCTGATAAAGAATGCGCTGGAGCAGGAACAAAACGGAAAAAGTAAGCCCGATTACCAAAAGCCGGATCATAACGTAAAATCCTCTGTGGGAACAGGCAGCGTATCCAGAATCCCCTGGATCAGCATTTTTGCACTGCCGGAACCGCCGGCGCCGTAGCCCAGCACAAGCCTGTGGGCCAAAACGGGAACGGCCAATGCTTTCATATCGTCCGGGATGACATAGCTTCGGCCATCCAGCCATGCATAAGCCTTGGCACACCGCAGCAAAGCAAGACTTCCCCTGGGGGAAACGCCCATGACCACCTGTTCACCTGTTCTGGAAGCGGCGGCTATGTCTACAATATAACCACGGATACACGGATGGACAAAAACCTTTTCCGCTTCATTCGCTGCCGCTTCCAGTTCATCCAGGGTTAAAACACTGCTCAGGTCTGAGAGGGGATCCTTATCCATATACCGATCCAGAATGGATATCTCTTCTTCTCTGGAGGGCAGTCCCATGGAAAGCTTCATCATAAAGCGATCCAGCTGGGCCTCGGGAAGCGGAAAGGTTCCGGCGGTTTCCACCGGATTTTGAGTGGCAATTACAAAAAACGGAGAAGCGAGAGGATATGTTTCGCCGTCTATGGTAACCTGGTGCTCCTCCATACACTCCAAAAGTCCCGCCTGGGTCCTGGGAGTGGCCCGATTGATCTCGTCTGCCAACAGAATATTGGTAAAAACCGGTCCTGGGCGCAGCACAAACTCGTTTTTCTGCCGGTCAAAAATATTCAGTCCGGTGATATCGCTGGGAAGCAGATCCGGCGTAAACTGAATTCGGGCGAAATCTCCGGCAATGGTTTTTGCCAGCGTCTTGGCAAGCTTTGTTTTTCCGGTGCCGGGCAGATCCTCCAGCAGCACATGCCCCTTTGCCAGTAATGCGGTAAAGAGAAGCCTGGCGGTCTGCTCCTTGCCCACGATCACCTGTCCGATCTGATTCAGAATCCGTTCTCCCAGCATTTTTCCATCGATTTCCATAATGATCTCCTGTTTTGCGGCGCTCCATTCGTTTTACTTAAAAGTGCAGATGAAAATCTGCTTTATGCAAGTATACCATAATAAACCAATCCGTGCAATTTTGGAGGAGGTTTTTCTATATGCAAGTACTAATTCTTTTTTTTTTGAATATTCTGTAATAAGCTTTTCGCAGCCGGAGGTTAAGAATGAGCAATGTTTCCACGGAACAGAAGCTGCGGCTGGTACAGCAGGTTCGAAGCAGATACAGCGAAGATCAGCTTGACCTGACAAACAGGGAACGGATCCTCTATGGCAGGAGCAGCTTTCGAAGTGCGGAGGGACCCTGGGCGGAGCAATATCCGTATCCTGAGGATGCGCCAAGGCCCTCCTTGTTCAAAATCAGGCTTTTACTGGCCCTTGTGCTCTTTGGTGCCGTGATCGCCATGGATACCAGCGGAATCAATGTGGCAGGGATCACGGCAGAAACGATTTTTGAGGCTATTTCTGTTGATTATGAGGACACCATCGATCAGTGGATCGATGCGGCAGGCGGCTTATAGCTCTCCCATTAGAAAGCGGCAGGCGTTCATCAGGGTGTCAGGGGTCTTCCCTGCAATGAAATAGAAATCCAGCTGTTCCTCTCCTTCCGTATGAAGGTAAGTGCCGTAGGAAGGAAGGTCACAGCTGATGACCGGATTTTCTGAGGCTGTTAAAATGCCGAAGCCCTGGTCGGAGAACAAAAAGGGAAGCCCATCCTCATGGGAAATATACCGTGCCGTCTGGCGCAGAGGAAGCATCTGTTGATCTTTAGGTCCCAGGGCAAAAACCTGTTCCTTTTTTACATATTCCAAAAAGAGCCAATATTGTGATCCTCCTTTCGGGAAAGCTTCCGCCTGCCTGCATTCCCGTTTCCGCTCTGCCAGCAATGGCTTTTTGTCTCTGGTCAGGTAGCGTATGGCGCCTGTATTTTTTTCCGCCTGAAGGATCAGCTCTTCTGTGGAAAGCGTGACCATACCGCCGGTATCCTGATAGGTCCAGAAACGCTCAAGCCGGCGGGTCCGGATCCGCGGATGAGTGATATCCAGAATTTTGCCTCCCTTGGCAAAGGTCACCCGGATGATTCCGCTCCCGATAGGGCTTAGGCGCAGGACGCCGTACCGGCTCTGCAGGTACAGGCCGTCCGCCTGCTTTATGACCCAGCGCACAGAAAGATCTGCTTTTGCGTGCCCTAACGGACGCAGCTTTTCTGTGGGGGGAAGATCGCCAAAGCGGGGAATATCCTGAGAAGCATTTTGACGCTTAACAGGAGCAGATGCCTGACCGGAAAGCCTCCGGGGAATCTGCGGGGAACCGGAAGAAATGGCTTCTGGAGCGGCACTCCGCCGTGGATCTGGAGCGGCGGCAATCGCAGTCTTGGCGTCCTGCCGTGGACCAGCGGCAGTAATCGTGGGTCTGACTTTTTCCCGGGTGCCTGGCTGCGCTGCGGCTGATCGAACGCCTGGCCGGTTCTTTGCGGAGGCAATGGACAGTCTGGGAGAGGCCGGCGCGGACTCGGCAGAAGGCAGAGGAAGCTTAAGAGCAGGCTTTTTATTTTCCGGTACCGGGTCCGCGATCAGACCGGTAAGGTTCCCTGTATGAAGCACACACAATTCATGCAGCGCCCGGGTTGCCGCTACATAGAGCAGGCGTGCATGCCCGTCGTCCACAGGATACTCCTCCCGGGAGGGATCCAGGATTAATACCGCGTCAAATTCCAGACCCTTTGTGTATTCCACGGGAAGCACCATGATGCCGCTTCCAAATTCTGTTTTTTCCAGATCCTCCTCCAGAGTTTCCGGGCTGTTCTTCAGGGTGATGTGTTTTTCAAGCGCTTCTGCCGCCTGAAGCGCACTGTCCCGGCTGCGGCAGACTACCGCTATGGTAGGAAGGCTCCTCTCCTGCCAGTCCCGGCAGATTTCGGCAGCCCTGGCCCAGAGCGCTTCGGATTGGGAGGATACCAGCTTCACAGGGCTTCCGTGACGTATGATGGGCTCCACCGGATAGGTGACAAAGTCTCCATGATGCAAAATATTTGTGGCAAAGTCAGAGATTTCCACCGTATTGCGGTAGCTCTTTTTCAAAATGCCAAAGCTGTCCATTTCATCTGCCAGAAACAGTGCTTTCAGCGCTTCCCAGTCGTTCAGTCCAACACCGAAGCGAATATTCTGGGACACGTCACCCATGATGGTATAGGTGCATCCGGTGACACAGAAATGCAGACAATCATAAACCATCATTCCAAAATCCTGGGCTTCGTCTATAACCATGTGATGCGCTTCGCTGATCACCTCGGTCTCCTTTGTTCTTTTGTAGATATAGGCCAGTGCCGCCAGGTCGTAGACATCAAATTCGTCTCCCGGAGGATCCACCGGATATCCTTCGTCTGCCTGCCTTCGCAGAAAGGTATCATACAGGACATAGGTAGACTGCTTCCAGATATTGCTTCCGTATCTGTTTCGGTAAGCCTTTAAAATGGCTTTTTTTTCGGCATCCGTATATTTTATCCCTTTCCCGGAAAATTCGTCTTTGACCTTTATGTGCAGGCGCTCGTTCAGCATATTGATTTTACTCTGAATAGAAATTTTGGGATTTTGCATCACATACCGCCGGACAGCCTGTCCGTCTGCCAGCAGTATCAGCTTCTCCGGGTCCGTTTCCTGTCCGTTTGTCTGGTCAAATACGCCTGTCTGTCCGTTCTGAATGCCTTCCACAAACTGGCGGGGATTCAGATAGATGGATTCCATGAAAATCGTGCGCTGCTCCAGGTCGTCGCAAAAACGCTTTAAAGCCTGGAACCATGTGCCGCTTCCCTTAATCCGTCCGGCTGCTTCCTGATCCGCTTTTCGGATCCGGTATTTTTTTGGATCCCAGTCCTCATAAAGCAGACGGACAAAAAGCTGTTCCATGGTCATCTGCCGGACACCGTACACGTCCAGATCCGGAAGCACGCCGGTGATATAGTTCAGCAGGATCCGGTTGCTTCCCACGATATAAAAGTCCTCCGGGCGAAAGCGGTCCGGGTAATTGTACAGAATATAGGAGATCCGGTGCATGGCCACCGTGGTTTTTCCGGAACCGGCTACTCCCTGGACAATCACATTATGATAGGGAGACCTGCGGATGATCTCATTCTGTTCCTTCTGAATCGTGGCCACGATCTCTCCCAGCACCGCCTGTTTGCTGCGCGCCAGATACTTGGTCAGCAGATCGTCGTTGGAAATCACTTCACTGTCAAAATAGTCCAGCAGCTTTCCCTGCTCGATCTCATAAGTGCGTTTCAGCTGCAGATCGATATTCAGCGGTTTGCCGTCCGGGGCCGGATAACTGCACTGGCCCAGACCGTTTTCATAATAGGCGTTGGCCACCGGCGCACGCCAGTCTATGACTGTCTGATGAGTTGTGTCCCTGGAGATGCCTCCCCTGCCGATATAGAGCGATTCATCCTTGTCCAGGGCCTCATCGTGGAAGCAGATCCTTCCGAAATAAGGCTTGTTCTGCGCCTTTTCATTTCGTTCCAATGCTCTTTTCATATGGTCGTGCAAGGTGATGGTGTTGGTCAGAATCGTGTACACCTCGGCGTCATTATCGTGATAATGCTCCAG
This sequence comes from uncultured Lachnospiraceae bacterium, assembly GCA_947177445.1. GTDB lineage: Bacteria > Bacillota > Clostridia > Lachnospirales > Lachnospiraceae > Acetatifactor. The sequence goes on from CAMWUL010000001.1 coordinate 121,429, forward strand.
CATTTCATCGATATCAGCCTTCATTTCCCGAACCTGTCGGCCAAAGCTTTCCATGTTGGCATGGATTACAGCAAGTGTCTCTTTCAGGTGCTTCTCCTCGTCCTGGCGGGAGGTTCCCTGAACGTGCTTTTCCTTCTCCGGTTTCATTTGATGCTCCTTTCCTGGGTTTACTGATACCTCATAATAGTAACGTAAATTTTAAAAAAATACTAGACTTTTCTTTTGGTTTCTGATATGATGAATAATGAAGTGTGCAGAAAAAAAGTGTGACCTGTCGGGTCACACTTTTTTCTGATAAAGTCACGAGTCTGCGAAGCAAATTGCTATCGATCTGCCAGTTCTCTGGTAACTTCCTCCCAGCTGATGTCCTTTTCCGCCATAAGAACCATCATATGATATAGAAAGTCGCTGATCTCATATTTTACTTCATTTGCACCGGGATTTTTGGCGGCAATCACAATTTCCGTGGCCTCCTCTCCCAGCTTTTTCAGTATCTTGTCAAGTCCCTTGTCAAAGAGATAATTGGTATAGGATCCCTCCTTAGGGTGCTGCTTCCGGTCTCTGATCACATCCAGCACCTGGGAAAACACCTGCAGAGGATTATCGGTTTCCTCATAATCCTTTTTCGTGATTTCGTGGAAGAAACAGCTCCTTTCACCTGTGTGGCAGGCCGCGCCGATCTGGGATACCTTCGCCAGGATCGTATCCATATCGCAGTCGGCCGTAAGACCTTTCACATATTGGAAATGGCCGCTGGTGGCGCCCTTTTGCCAAAGCTCGTTCCGGCTTCGGCTGTAGTAGGTCATTCTGCCGGTGAGAAGCGTCTGCTCATAGGCCTCTTCATTCATATAGGCCACCATCAAAACCTCCCGGGTCCGATAGTCCTGTACCACCACAGGCACCAGCCCGTCGTTGTTTTTCTTAAAATCCTGCCACCCATATGCGGCCTCAAGGGTTTCCACCATAATCCCGTTTTCCCTGCACAGATTCTTCAGTGCCAGAATATCCCGGCAGTTGTCGTTGATGGTATTTCCCGTGACTCCGCACACATGCTCGTGGGCAAATATTTCCATAAGCTTGTTCAGGGCAATCTGATTGATCTGAACATAAAAGGGCAGACCGGTTGCGCTTTCCGTTTCCCTGATCTGATGAGGATTCATCAGAAGCAGGCAGGAAACGTATTGATCCAGAAGCTCCCGGTTTTCGTCCAGCACCCCGGGATCGTTGTAGGAGGCCAGAATCCGGTTCCTGCCAAACTTCAGGGATACGGTTTCGGTCAGGGCAATATTGCTCTCCTTCTCATAGTCCAGTACGGCCCGCCTGCAGCCTGCGTACAGCAGTTTTTTTACGTCCTCCATACGTTGTATGTTTCCGGCGCCCGTCACATCCATCTGTGCCATGGCGCAGATTTCCTTCAAAAGATCCAGCGCAGCTTCATGCTCTTCGTCCCCCTGGGACATATCAAATACGATCAGTTCATCCACATTGTTTTCATTGTAGAGCTGCACCAGGCGCAGCGGGTCCGTTTCCACCACGCTGGTATCCGAAAGGCCCTTTACCGCATGGCCCCGGTATAAATAAATGCAGGATACGAATTTTTTTACTATCATATGTAAACTCCCTTGCGTTTTTGCCTTTAAAGACTTCCTTTGGTGCTCAATACATCCTTGATCCGGGGGTCGAAGCCGGAAGCCGTATCCAAAGCTTTGGCAAAGGCCTTGAACATGGCTTCTATCATATGGTGGGTATTGATGCCGTCCAGCAGACGGAGGTGCAGGTTCATCGCCGCGTTGCAGGATACCCCGTAGAAAAACTCCCGTACCAGCTCTGTATCCAGATCTCCCACCCTTCCGGACGGGAAGGAACAGTCAAAATTCAGCCAGGGTCTTCCGCCCAGATCCACAGCGCACAGTACCAGCGCATCGTCCATGGGAAGAATCGCAGAGCCATATCTGCGTATTCCCCTCTTATCTCCCAGGGCCTGAGACAACGCCTGGCCAATTACGATGCCTGTATCCTCCACCGTGTGGTGTCCGTCCACATGCAGATCCCCCTCCGCGCGGCAGCATAAATCAAAAAGACCATGTCTGGCAAAGCCCTCAAGCATGTGATCAAAAAATCCGATGCCGGTGGAAATATCCGCCGCCCCGGAACCGTCCAGATTCAGGGTGACGGCTATATGAGTTTCCCGGGTGCTTCGTTCCACCGATGCAATTCTCTTTTCTTCCATGAATTAATTTACCTCTCTCCCTCAAAGCGAATCCGAATGCTGTCCGCGTGGGCAGTCAGCCCTTCGCTTTCGGCAAAAAGCTCGATATCCCGGTGCACCTTTTCCAGCGCCTCTCTGGAGTAGGAAATAATGCTTGTTTTCTTTATAAAATCATCTACGCTCAGCGGTGAAAAAAACCTGGCCGTGCCGTTGGTGGGCAGAATGTGATTGGGGCCCGCAAAGTAATCGCCCAGCGGCTCCGAAGCGTAAGGTCCCATAAATATGGCGCCGGCGTTTCTGATCCGGGTCATGACCTCAAAGGGATTGGCCGTAAGAATCTCCAGGTGCTCGGAAGCGATCTCGTTTACCGTATCCACGGCATCCTCCATGCTTTCCGCCAGCAGAATGTATCCGTAGCGCTTCAGGGATTCTTCAATGATGGCCTTTCTGGGCTGCTGTGCGGTAAACTGGTCCACCCGGCAAGAAACCTCCTCGGCGAGTTTTTCGGAGGTGGTAATCAGGATGGCGCTGGCCAGCTCGTCGTGCTCCGCCTGAGACAACAGATCTGCCGCCACATACCCGGGATCCGCCGTATGGTCGGCCAGCACCAGGATTTCGCTGGGACCGGCAATGGAATCGATGCTCACATACCCATAGACGGCTTTTTTGGCCAATGCCACAAAAATATTTCCCGGACCTGTGATCTTATCCACCCTGGGAATCGACTCCGTGCCAAAGGCCAGGGCCGCAACGGCCTGGGCTCCGCCTGCCCGATAGATCCTGTCTGCTCCCGCCAGGTCTGCCGCCACAAGGGTTCCGGGATTGATTTTTCCGTCGGCTCCGGGAGGCGTGACCATGATCAGCTCCCTTACGCCTGCCACTTTTGCGGGAATGGCGTTCATCAGCACACTGGAAGGGTATGCGGCTTTTCCGCCCGGCACATAGATGCCTGCCCGTGCGATGGGGGTGATCTTTATTCCCAGAATGGAGCCGTCCTCCTTGGTATCGAACCAGCTGTTCCGAAGCTGTTTTTGATGAAAATGTTTGATATTCTCCGCCGATTCCCGGATCACCCGGACAAGCTCCGGATCCATACTGTCATAGGCTTCCCGAATCTCCTGGTCTGTAACCCGGATATTTTGAGCATTCAGCTCAAACCGGTCAAATTTTTTCGTGTATTCAAACAGCGCACTATCCCCGTTTGCTTTAATGTTTTCTATAATTTCCCGGACTGTGGCTTCATATTGGGAATAATGGCCGGGACTTCTCTGCAGAAGGTCATTCATTATGAGGCGCCTGGTCTCCCCGGTAAGCTTTACGATTCTCATTGCTGTTCTCCTCCTTCCAGTCGGCTGCGGATCTGTTCCGCCAGCTTTTTAATACGTGCGACCTCCATCTGCATGCTTACGGGATTGACGATCATTCTGGCAGACAGAGGACATATTTCCTCCAATACCTGCAGCCCGTTTTCCTGCAGAGTGGACCCGGTCTCCACGATATCCACAATCACGTCCGACAGCTCCACCAAAGGCCCCAGCTCCACGGAGCCGTTCAGTTTTATGATGTCCACTGTCTGGCATTTTTTGTCATGAAAGTAATCTCTTGCAATATTGGGGTATTTGCTTGCCACCCGGATCCTCTCGCGATGGCGTAAAAGCTCTTTTGCAGATTCCGGGCCGCAGACACACATTCTGCACTTTCCGAAGCCCAGATCCAGCACCTCGTGGACATTCCGATTTTCCTCCAGAATGGTATCCCTTCCCACAACCCCGATATCTGCCGCCCCATACTCCACATAGGTGGGAACGTCGGGTCCCTTGGCCAGGAAAAAACGCATTTTCAGGGACTCGTTTACGAAAATCAGACGCCGGGACTTCTTATCCTTCATCTCCTCGCATCCAATCCCTATCTGCTCAAAAAGCTCCAGGGTTTTGTCGGCCAGACGTCCTTTTGCCAGCGCAAGGGTCAGATAACGCTCTTCACTCATAAATCGGCCCCTCCTTTTCCTCTGCTGTCAAAATCACCGGGATGCCCTGGGAACGCAGGCTCCTGGCCCGGGCCAGAACATCGGCGTAAGTGTCCGGCGTAAAGGTCAGCTTTTGGGCCCTGGGCGGAATGGAAATCTCCACTCTTTGTCTGGACAGGGCCTCCAGAATATTGTCGATCACCAGGGCAAAGCCCACCGCCGGGGCCTCCTTGCCGAACCGGCACAGCAGCCGGTCATACCTGCCGCCCTTTACCACGGCGTCTCCCACACCATAGGTGTAGGCCCGAAACACCATGCCGGTATAGTACCTGTATTTACTCAGCATCCCCAGATCAAAGGAGATGTAATCCGCCACACCGTATAATTCAAGCACCTGCCTAAGCTGTTCCAGGCGTTCTATGGCCGCCAGAGAACGGGGATTATTTACCATGGCCCTGGCCTCCGTCAGAGAACACATATCTCCAAACAGGTCCGCCACCTTCAGCAATCTGCTCTGATAGGGCTCCCGCACGCCTCTCTCCAGCAAAAGCTCCTGGGCGGCAAAATAATTTTTGCCCGAGATGCAGGTGCGAAGCTCCAGCTCCGTCTCCTCGTCCAGTCCGGCCTCCTCACACAGCCCCTTAAAATACTCTACCTGGCCGATACTGACCTGGAATCGTTTCAGGCCGATATTCAGAAGGGCGTTTATCACCAGACTGATAATCTCTCCGTCCGCCTCCACGGAAAAATCTCCCATGAGCTCAGCTCCCATCTGGGTCATTTCTTTTAACTTTCCCTGAAGATTGGAGGTATTGGTAAAGGTGTTTCCGATATAGCATAACCGCAGAGGAGAATTTTCTCCGGCAAAATATTTTGCGGCGCAGCGGGCAATGGAGGGGGTAAAATCCGGCCGAAGCGCCAGGGTATTTCCTTCCTTGTCAAAAAACCTATACAGCTCTCTGCTGGGGGTGGTTCCCGTTTCACTGGAAAAAACGTCAAAAAATTCAAAGGTGGGCGTCTGAATGTCCTCATAGCCATAGAGCCGGATGCTCTCGTGAAGACTTTTTTCCACCTGCAGTTTTCTGGCATGTTCATTTCCGTACAAATCTCTGACTCCCTCGGGAGTATGAAGCAACCGTTTATTCATGAATAGACTCCTTTGAGGATCCGCTCACTTTCGCGTAGTAACGTATTATCACAATAGAGCGTAATTAAATTGTAGTATACCTAAAGGGATACGGTTTGTCAAGCTATCTGTCCTCCAGGTCTCTTTTCATGGCCTCCAGATACGGCACAAGGATTCCATGCTTTGCAGGCAGTACATAATCGGGGTTCAGCTCCTCATAGCGGAAGCTTTTTCTGCCGCCTTCCAGGGACCGGTTCCAGAAAAATAAGAGCATTTCCAGAGGGAGATAGTACAGAACATCCTTATGGGTATAATAAATCAGAAAGAAAGCGATTCCGCCCTGCTTTTCAAAATTTTTCATAAATTCTACCTGATGAGCATGGATATTCTGAAGTGCAAAGGTATCCGAAGAGCATTCCTTGGCGTCAAAGCAAACCGGAATGCCCTGAACGGCGCCGATATAATCAACCGTGCTCTTCTGCTCAAAATAGGCCAGAGTGATCTGTCTGTTTTCCTTGTCGATCCGGATGGGCGTAATGGGCGTGGGAATCTTTTGAATCAGAGCAAGTCCCGAGGCGGCATACTTTTCATTTGTTTTATTGATCATATCCTCCAGGGTGGAGCCCCTGAGCCCTCTGGAATTCCATGTGGCCATAGGTTATATTTCCTTCCTTCTTTTTTGGGGATCCCTTTTTTACGTTTCCTTCGGAACAAGGTCCAGCCCTTTTTGAATGCACACAAACAGCTCCGGACAGGGAGCCTGGAAGGTTTTTCCCCAGGCGCTTTCCAAAGCAGGCGCGGCTTTTGTATTTTGTCCGGGAAATACCACCCGGCAGGCATGCAGCAGATGATGCTGTAAGCCGAATTTTTTCTTCAGCTTTTGGTTGATGCCGGCGTCTCCATATTTATAGTCTCCGATCAGCGGATGCCCTGTTCCCGCCAGATGGGCGCGGATCTGATGGGTTTTTCCGGTGATCAGCTCCACCTCCAGCAGGGTAAACCCATTTTGGGAGGCTATGGGTTTATAAGCCGTCTCGATATAATCTCCCGAAGGATGCTCCCCGGTCTTGCGAAAATCCGGCTCCTGCACTACGCTCACCCGGTTACTGGTCTGGTTCTTGGTCAGATATCCCCGGATTACAGCGGGCTCTGTCAGCTCCCCCGCACAAATGGTCCTGTAATATTTTCGAATGCTGCGGTCCTGGATACAGCGGCTCAATGACTGAAGTCCTGCCAGAGATTTTCCGCAGAGAACCAGACCGCTGGTATTTCTATCCAGGCGGTTGCATACGGAAGGATGAAAGGAAGCAAGCTCCTGCCCCAGCAAAGGCTCTCTTTCCAGCAGATACCCGATAAGCCACTCATTCAGGGTAAGATCCCCGGAATGGGCTTTTTGGGTCAAAATACCGCAGGGCTTATCTGCAATTAAAATATCGTCGTCCTCATAAATAACCGAAATCTTCCGCAGGGCTTGATATGCCTTTGCATATTCCGCATGCTCATGCCCAAAAGACTGTATCCCGCCGTTTTGATCCTCAGAGAAAAGCTGTCCGGAAAACTTCTCCAGAGTCTCATCCGAAAAAAAGAAACAAACCTGATCTTCTACAGACAGAAGCTCTGATCCTTCGGCCTTTTTTCCGTTCAGGGTAATGTTTTTTTTGCGCAGCATTTTGTATATAAATCCAGCGCCTGCATTTGGAAGATATTTTCGCAGAAACTTATCCAGGCGCTGTCCTGCCTGGTTTCTGCCGATGGTCACTGACCGCATAAGTTCCTCCTTGACGAAGCCCTTCCAGGTATTATAAAGAAACACTTTTCAGGATGGCAATAATGGCCTGGGTTTTGGCCTCATCACGTTCCAGAGCCGCCATTTGCTCCAGCCGCTCCGTGTAGCGTGCCAGATTGGAGAAAACCTTGACTGTCACATCCTTTTGGCCGTCCAGCTTTAAAATGTCCCCCAGATGTCTGTAAAACTCATTTTCCTGAAATTTCGGATCCTCTGTGTAGCCGCATACGGTATTCCCACGCACAGCCATATGGGATACTGCAAAATTCTTTTTATAGGAGGTGAAGACACAGTCAAAAAGCCCCGCCAGTTCCCGGCTGTGCTCCTGGATTTCCCTGGCCGCTTCGGTGCCGCAGCCCCTGGCCCGCAGAAACATCACGGCGCTGACAGCGCTTTTGCTGGCGGGAAGGCAGCCCAGCACGGCCACGATGGTCAAAAGATTCGTTCTCTGGCCGGTCTGGATATACCCTGCCACATAAAGAGAAAGGGAAACGGCAAAGTACAGCAGGGTCCGAATCACTTCGTATTTTTTCTGGGTCCGGATATAACCCTCCGTTCCCTTTGCTCCGGCTGTGGAAAATATTCTGATCAGCTGCATGTCTGCTTTTTCATCCTTTCTTTTTATGGACATTGCGGATTGTTTTACGCTTTATGGGCTTTTGCGAAGAGGTCTTTTGTCCGGAGGCCTTTTGTCCAGAAGCCCTTTGCCCGGAGGCCTTTTTTCCGAGGGCACTTTGTCCTGGAGCTCTTTGTCCAAAAGCGTTTTCTCTGCCCTTGGCCTGTTCCCCCTTTTCCGGGCGGATCAGGCATTTCTTCCCGTAGCCGATGAGATCCTCGCGTTTGGCCAGGATCAGGGCTTCCCGTACCAGCGTATGGTTTTTAGGATTCCGATATTGGATCAGAGCCCTCTGCATAGCCTTTTCATGAGGGTTCCTGCACACATACACAGGCTTCATATTTCTGGGGTCCAGCCCCGTATAGTACATTACCGTGGACAAGGTGGATGGCGTGGGATAGAAATCCTGAACCTGTTCCGGCATGTATCCCAGATCCCGCAGATATTCCGCCAGCTCCACAGCCTCCTTCAAGGTGGATCCGGGATGGGAGGACATCAGATAGGGAACCAGAAACTGGTTCTTTCCCATTTCCCGATTCAGCTTTTTATATTTTTCCACAAACCGGTTGTAAACAGCATTTTCCGGCTTTCCCATGCATCGCAGCACCGGATCGGAAATGTGCTCCGGAGCCACCTTCAGCTGACCGCTGATGTGATATTCCACCAGCTCTCTGAAAAACTGGTCATCTGCATCGGCCAGCAGATAATCAAACCGGATTCCGGAGCGCACAAAGACCTTTTTCACCCCCGGCAAAGCCCGCAGGGCCCGCAGCAGCTCCAGATAATCGCTGTGATCCACATACAGATTTCTGCAGGGAGACGGAAAAAGGCACTGTCTGTTTTTGCACACACCCAGGGTCAGCTGCTTTTGGCAGGAGGGGTGGCGGAAATTGGCCGTGGGACCTCCCACATCATGGATATACCCTTTGAAATCGGGATCCCTGATCAGCAGCCCGGCTTCCTTCAGAATCGACTCATGGCTTCTGGTCTGGACTGTCCGGCCCTGGTGAAAGGTCAGGGCGCAGAAGCTGCAGCCTCCAAAGCATCCTCTGTTGCTGATCAGTGAAAATTTGATCTCAGCAATAGCCGGCACACCTCCCAGCTTTTCATAGGAGGGGTGATAGGTTCTGGCATAGGGAAGAGCGTAGACATCGTCCATTTCCTCTGTGGACAGAGGCGGCTGGGGAGGGTTCTGCACCACGTACACACCTCCCGGATACTCCTCCGCCAGAGGCTTTCCCGTGCAGGAATCGGTATTTTCGTTTTGTATGGCAAAGCTTTTTGCATATAGAGCCTTGTCTGCCTTCATGGCCTCATAGGAGGGAAGAATCACCGGCTCATAAAGACTGGAAATATCCTTTGTACGATACACAGTCCCCGGAATAAAGGTCACATCCCGGATCGGAATTCCGCTGGCCAGAGCATCGGCGATCTCCACAATAGACCGCTCTCCCATTCCGTAGGAGATCAGATCCGCCTGACTGTCCAGCAGAACGGAACGCTTAAATTGATCGGTCCAGTAATCATAGTGGGCCATGCGGCGGAGGCTGGCTTCTATGCCGCCCAGGATAATGGGAACATCCCGGTAAGCCCGCCGGATCAGATTTCCGTATACGGCGGCGGCATGATCAGGGCGCTTTCCCATTACACCTCCCGGAGTGTAGGCATCAGAGGCTCTTCTTTTACGGGATACGGAATAATGATTCACACAGCTGTCCATATTTCCGGCGGACACCAGGAATCCCAGCCTGGGCCGCCCAAGCACAGTGACGCTTGCAGGGTCCTTCCAGTCGGGCTGGGAAATAATTCCCACCAGATATCCGTGGGCCTCCAGCACTCTGCTGATAATGGCATGTCCGAAGGAGGGGTGATCCACATAGGCGTCCCCGATCACATATACAAAGTCCAGCTGGCTGATGCCTCTCTCCTGCAGATCCTGAGGAGAAATTGGTAAAAAATCCTGACTCAATCCTGTTTTCCTTTCTGATACAAACCTTTCCTGCTTTCTCAGAATCTGCTTTCTTAAAACAACCCCTGATAATCCTCGATATAATAATGTGCAAGGGCCTTTTTTGCCTCCTGATCCTGAGCGGAATAATCGTCCTCCACTGCACAGACGCTCATTCCCGCATTGAGTCCGGCCCAAATTCCGGGAAGGATATCCTCAAATACAAGGCAGCGGGAGGGCTCCACCTGCAGCTGACCTGCTACGGCCAGATACACGTCCGGCGCCGGTTTGCCGCGCTTTACCTCACAACCGGTGACTATGCTGGAAAAATAGTCCCGCAGATGATGCACCCGGGCCACGTTATCCACCAGCTCTCTGGAATTGCTGGTGGCGATTCCAAGCTTTATCCCGTTTTGACGGCAGCCCTCCAGGAATTCCGGGATCCCCTTTTTCAGGGGCACCTCATGCGTATACTTGTCCCATGCCATCCGGTTCCACTGGTCCTTGATCTCTTCCAGGGAATCGGGCACCTGAAATCTTTCCTTGAAATAGGCGGCTGTCTCGCTGAAGCTCATTCCCTGAATCTTCGTCTGCAGATCCTCCGGAAGAGAAATGCCAAACCGCCCCAGGTATTCTATATCGATGGCACGCCACATCCACATGGAATCAACCAGGGATCCATCCATGTCAAAAATTACCGCGTCCTTATCCTTCAGCATTTCATGCATCATAGAGTATTTTTACCTCCGCTTCTGTCAATTCCCGATATTCTCCGGGCTTCAGGCGCTCATCCAGGATAATCCCGCCGAAGGAGACCCGCTTCAGGGCCAGGACGCGATTGTTTACCGCCTGGAGCATTCGCTTGACCTGATGAAATTTTCCCTCCTGAAGGGTGAGCAGAATATGGGTTTCATCTATAGTCTGAATTCCCGCGGCCCGGGCAGGCCTCTTTTCCCCGATCTCCACGCCTGTCTCCAGCAAACCGGATTCTTCCCGGGTAAGCGCATGCTCCATCGTCACCATATAGGTTTTGTCCACATGTCTCCCGGGAGCCAGAAGTCTGTGGGCCAGAGGTCCATCGTTGGTAAGCAGCAGAAAGCCTTCCGTATCCTTATCCAGACGGCCTGCCGGAAAAATATCCGGACGCATGTTCTCTCCCAAAAGCTCCACCACGGTTTTATCCCTGTTGTCCGCAGTGGCGGACACGACGCCCCGGGGCTTGTTCAGCATGTAATAAACGTATTTTCGATATGCTAACGATCTCCCCTGCAGGCAGACCAGGTCCTCATCCTCACGGATTCTGGTTTCGGGTGACCGGACAGTCTGTTCATCCACCGTAACCATCCCCTGTCGGATCCAGTCCCTGGCCTGGCTGCGGGTACATTTACCGGTTTCACATAAAAATTTGTCCAGACGCATCATTTGTCGGTTCCTTGTCTCATACTATAAATAGGAAAGGAGTGCCATTCTCATGATATTGATCACGATCCTCTTCCTGATATTGACAGGCTGCATTCTCACACATTCACAGCTGAGCCTTTCCTATGCATATGCGGGGCTGGAGCTGTGGTTTAAGAAAATGATTCCTTCTCTTCTGCCCTTTATGATCCTGTCCGGGATTATGGTGCGTCTGCAGCTGACAGAAAAAATATCCATGCTTATCTATCCCCTGGTAAGGCCCCTGTTCCGGGTTCGGAAAAATGTGTGCTACTGCATGCTCATTGGATTCTTATGCGGATTTCCCATGGGCGCCAGAACGGCTGCACAGCTGTACGGGCAGGGAGGGCTGACCGAACGGGAGGCTTCCTACCTGCTGGCCTTTTGCAACAATATCGGCCCGGTATATTTCTGCAGCTTTGCCCTGCCTCTTTTGGGCAGGCGGCTGGTACTTCCCTATCTGTTTGGAATGTATGGAATTCCGCTGCTTTACGGGCTGATCCTGCGCTTTACGGTCTTCCGCTGTCTGGATCTGACATTCTGTAAAAGCACAGGTACGGCTTCCTTTGGCTGTCCGGCCAATATTCCGGGCCCGGAAGGTGCCCCCCGAAAACGGATCCTTCCGCGAAGAAAGGAGCTGCGTGTCTGTTCGGAGGAATCCCGGGGAGGCAGGCTGCTTTTGGCGCTGGATGAATCCATCCGCTCTTCCATTCAAGGCATTCTGACCTTAGGAGGCTACATGATTCTGTTTAACCTGCTGAATCTGCTTCCCCATATTCTCCTGGGGCATCCCCTGACTCTTCTGGCTCCGGCGCTGGAAATCACAGGCGGATTAAGCATGCTGGGGCCGGCGCTGCCTCTTTACAGTCTGCTGATGCTTTCCTTCGGAGGCCTGTGCTGTATCGCTCAGACCTACAGCAGCATCCGGGACACGGGACTTTCCACCGGCGCCTATATTTTTCATAAGGCGCTGCTCACTCTTTTTAACGGAGGCTTTTACCTGCTTTGGTATCTGACCGGGCCTGCTTCATTCCTATGCTGATCCTATGCTGATCAGCGGCGTCTGCGCCTCCTTCGTCTGCGGCGGGTAATGCTCTGAGAAACCAGCAAAAGCAGGAAAACAATGAGCACAATGATCAGGCAGATCAGCAAAAAAGTCAGGAAGCTGGTCTCCTCCCGCTCCTGAACCCGGGAAGATTCCGCAGGAAGCTCCTCATCCTTCGGGGAAGGCGGGGCGCTTTCCGCCGACGCATCCTGTTCTGCAGGATCTGAAGCTTCCACCGTTTCCTCATCCTCACCGTACAGATAAAACTGCGGACTCTGATAGCGATTGCTTTCCGTGGATGCGTCAAACAGGTTGTAGGCTCTCAGGATCACCTCCGGACATGTGCCGGAGGCGATCTCCAGATTCAGCGTAAAGACATCCGCGTAGGTTCCCGTCAAGGCATTGCTTTCCGGCCAGGCCTGTCTTGGACTGTAGGTCAGGCCGCCGTCGAGGCTGTAATCATAATAGAGAAGCGGCGAATCAAAATCGGCGGCAGTCACGGAAAAGGTCAGCAGACCGGTGTCATAGTCGGTGGAAACAAATTCCAGCTGGCATATATCCGGCGGGGTGTCGTCCCGCAGGGTGCCGGGAACTGCAGCATGTTCGCTGGCCTGGGCCAGCTCATAGCCGGAATAATCCACATCCAGAACACTGCTTTTCAATCCGAAATATTTTGCTACTGCCGTGGCATCCTCCCTGCCAAACTGTATCAGATCGGCTTCCGTATCGCAGTACTCTGCATCCCGGGCATGATCCACATGGCAGTGTTCCAGGATTGCCGCCGGAATATCCCGGGCGGCGGCTTCACGGATAATGCCGTAATAATCATCTCCGTTGCTTTTCAGCCTTGTTTTGATTCCGCGGAGAAACAGTCCCCGGTCTCTCAGCGGAGCCAGAAATTCACAGCCGAATTGATAGCCATAGCCGTTATAGGGAGGAAATGCGGATATCCAGATTTCCGCCCCGAAGAGCTCATGCGTCTCCGAAGCGTTATAATGAATGCTGAATAAAAAGTCTGCATTTACACTGGCGGCAAATTCTGCACGCTCATCCAGGTCCATGTCAACGTCATCCGTGCGGGTCAGATACACTTCCACATCATCATATAAGCTCAGTTCCTCATACATGGCCCTTGCGGTGATCATGGTCATGGATTTTTCCTCGTGGCCGTTTTCCGTGGTTCCCAGATTTTCACCCCCGTGGCCGGGATCTATGACAATGACCGGCTTTTCTCCCCTGGTGGTCTGCAGTCTGGGAGCAGCCTGTGCCGTCAAAGGCAGGGAGGCAAACCATATAACAACCGTCAGAAACCATACGAAAAAGACCGGCTCCCTTGCGAAAACCGGTCCTTTACTTCCTGTCATTGGATGACCTCCAGGCCGCTTTCATCTCCCATATCATCCATGGGATATTCTTCCATCTCGTCCATGGGATGGAGGGAACGGCGGTTGGACTGTATCAGATCCTTGTACTGGTTCAGTGAGCCGAGAAGATTTTCGTAATTGCCGCCGGCAGCCTGGATGGCGGAGAGAACAATATTTTCCAGCCCTATAAGCTGATCCTCCGTGTACTGTGCTGCCTGCATGCGCAGGTTATTGGCCTCAATGGTTGCCTTGTCCAGGATCTCCTGAGCCTGCTGGGCCGCCTGGGCCACCACCTCGTTAGCCTGGGCGTAGGCCTGCTGCATGATCTCATGCTCGCTGATCAGCTCATTGGTATGTACGGTAGCTTCGTTGATCAGCTTTTCAGCCTTTTCCCGGGCGTCATTCAGAATGGCCTCCTTGTTGCTGATAATTTTCTGGTAACGCTTGATTTCGTCAGGCGTTTTCATGCGCAGGTCCCGAATCAGCTCGTCGATCTCTTCCTTATTGACGATGATCTCCGAGTTGGACATGAACTTCGGCTTGCAGCTTTCGATGTATTCTTCCAGGTCATCTATGAGTTGTTCAATTCTGCTGCTCATGGGCTTTACTCCTTATTTTTGTTCTGCCTGATCCGATACTTTTCAAATATCAGTTCTGCCACAAAATCAGGGACACATTGGCTGATGTCGCCCCCGAAGCTGGCAATTTCCTTTACGCTGGAAGAACTCAGGTACGCATATTCCAGACTGGTGGTAAGGAACATGGTATCCAGCTTTTCTCTGGAAAGCTTGCGGTTGGTCTGGGCGATCTGCAGCTCATACTCAAAATCGGTAATGGCCCGCAGCCCCCTCACTGCAATATGCAGATCATTCTCCGCCGCATAGTCGATCAGCAGACCGCTGAAGCTGTCCACCTGTACATTGGGAATCTCTTTGGTAGCCTCCTGTAATATCTTAACACGTTCCTCTACAGAAAACAACGGGCTCTTCTCTTTATTGTTTAAAACACTTACGATCAGTACGTCAAAGATTTGCGAAGCACGTCTGATTACATCCAGATGGCCAAAGGTAACCGGGTCAAAGCTTCCGGGATATACCGCTCTTTTCATATCCACACCCCTATACCCCGCACTTCTGCGGGAATCCTGTTTCACGGAATCCGGGCTTATGAAACCAGTTCCCGACGGATAAAAACATGTTTGTTGGTCTTATAGCATTTTTCTTTGATCAGATGAAAGCCCAGATTCTGCAGATAAGAAAATTCCGTCCCCTTATCCGCTTCCACCACGATCAGAGTATTCTCTGTCACATACATCATCCTTTGCAGCACCTCAAGCACATTTTTCTCCAGCCCGCTGTCATAAGGAGGATCCATGAAGATCAGGTCCACTTCTTTTTCATGAATATTGCCGAGGGCGCTTACAGCATCCTGCTTTATCACTATAGCACGGTTTTCCATTTTCGTAAATAATAGATTTTTTTGGATACAGGAAAGCGCTCTGGAGCCATTATCCACAAAATAAGCCTTTTGCGCACCCCTGCTCAAGGCTTCGATACCGATTGCGCCGCTTCCGCTGAACAGATCCACAAAAACGGCTCCGGGCACCTCGTCCTGAAGCATATTGAAAAGTGTTTCCTTGATTCTGTCTGTTGTAGGCCTCACGTCAAGCCCTTCCGGAGTCTTCAGAGGAAGGCTCCGGGCTGTCCCTGCGATCACTCTCATTTCTACCTCCAACCCTGTGGGCATGTGTCCTTTCATACTGAATTTCAAACCCGGATCTTTGTGCCCTTGCTGTCTCTTTTTCCTGCTTTCAGGTGGTTCAGCACCACTGTTTTTTCCCTGTACTCAATAGAAGCCTCCACCGTATTCTGAATGTAGTAAACCTGCTCTACCAGATCTCTGGGGCCAAGCTTCATCCCCCGCACTCCCACGGCATTCTTCTTTTTTTCCGGAATCTCTTCGATGGAAAACCGGAGAAAATAGTCCTCCTTTGTCTGAAGGACAATGTTTCTCTGATCCGTAAGGGACATGACGCTGACCACCGAATCTCCCTCGTTCAGCCGGGTGGCTGCTACGGTCCTTTTTGACACATCGAATTCGCCGCCGTCTACCAGCTTCATCATGGACTGTGCAGTCACGAAAATCACCTGCCGCAGGTTCAGCTCAGTCTGGCTGGTGGCATACAGGATGCGCTCCTTTTCAGAAGAGAAATTGCTGATATTGTCCACCGGCGTTCCCTTGTCCCGGAACTTTCCGAAGGGAATATCCTGCACCTTGATGGTATGAAGCTGGCCCGTATCGGTAAACAGGCAGATCTTTCCCGTGTTTTTGCAGGAAAACACAAAACGGCATTCCGTGTCGGCAGCCTCCCTGTTGCGCTCATAGACTGCAGGATCCACGGTTTTGGCATAACCGAATCGATCCATTAAAAAGATCACATCCGTTTCCTGAATTTCCTTTTCCCGGTACACAGCCTCCACAGCATTTTCTATGACGGTTCTTCTTTTACGTCCGAATTCCTTTTTATAACCGTCCAGCTCATTGATGATCACCTGCGCCATGGAATCCCGCCGCTCCAGGATATCCTCGTAGCGATAGATATTCGCCATGGTTTCCTCATGGTCGTTGATCAAAGCCTCCAGTTCCAGCCCGATCAGCTTGTACAGACGCATCTCCAGGATGGCGTTGGCCTGCTTCTCCGTAAACTGAAGCTGAGCCGCCATGATTTTGGACTCTTTGGAGCGGAACCGGATCCCCTCGGTCTTTCCTTCCACCAGACAGGCCTTGGCCATGGCCCGGTCTCTGGAGCCCCGGAGAATCTCAATCACCAGGTCGATCACATTACAGGCCTTGATCAGTCCTTCCTGAATTTCCTTTCTTTCCAGCTCCCTGGCCAGAAGGTTGGTGTATTTCCTGGTGGCAATCTGGAACTGGAAATCTATGTTGGCCTTCAAAACAGCCTTCAGACCCATGGTCTCCGGTCTTCCGCCGCAGATAGCCAGCATATTGACGCCAAAGGTATCCTCCAGTCTGGTCTTTTTGTAGAGCAGATTGGTAAAGTTCTCCGGATCTGCATCCCTGCGAAGCTCGATGACAATACGGATTCCCTCCTTGGAGGACTGATTGGAGATATCCACGATGTCCTGGGTCTTTTTCGTCTCTGCCAAGGCGGCAACATCCGACAAAAATTTGGAGATATTGGCGCCGATCATGGTATAAGGAATCTCCGTAATGACTACGTTGGTCTTACCGCCCTTTCCCTTTTCGTATTCCACCTTACCGCGGAGCTTGATCTTGCCTGTGCCTGTCTCATAGATGTTGAGAAGCTCGTCCTTGTTGGTGACGATTCCCCCTGTGGGAAAATCCGGTCCCTTGATCCAGCGCATCAGCTCTCTGGTGGTGATGTCCTCATTCTGCATATAAGCCTTCATGGCATCGATCACCTCACCCAGATTGTGGGGCGGCGTGCTGGTGGTCATTCCCACGGCAATGCCCTCAGAGCCGTTTACAAGGAAATTGGGTATTTTTACAGGGAGCACTGAGGGTTCCTTTTCTGTCTCGTCAAAATTGGGAACAAAGTCCACCACGTCCTTGTCCAGGTCTGCCAGAAACGCCTCCTGCGTCACCTTCTGAAGCCGTGCCTCCGTATAACGCATGGCGGCGGCTCCGTCCCCCTCGATATTTCCAAAATTCCCATGGCCGTCTATGAGGGGCATGCCCTTTTTAAAATCCTGGCTCATAACAACCAGGGAATCATATATGGAGCTGTCGCCGTGAGGGTGATATTTACCCATGGTATCGCCCACGATACGCGCGCTTTTCCGGTAGGGCCTGTCATAGCGGATCCCCAGCTCGTGCATGTCGTAGAGAACCCTGCGCTGCACCGGCTTCAGTCCGTCCCGCACATCCGGAAGCGCCCTGGCTATGATCACGCTCATGGCATAATCAATAAAGGATTTCCGCATTTCCTCCGAATATTCTGTTTTGATAATCCTGCTGTCTTCCATTTGTCCTGCTTTCCTTTAATTATCCTTAAATGTCCAGCTCGGCGTCGGTAGCATGCTCGTAAATATATGCCTTCCGGGGCGGCACCTCTGTCCCCATAAGAAGCTCCGTCACCTCCGAAGCCATCCGGGCGTCCTCGATCTCTACCAGCTTCATCCGCCTGGTGTCAGGATTCAGGGTTGTCTCCCACAGCTGGTCCGCATCCATCTCCCCCAGGCCCTTATAGCGCTGAAGCGTAAAGGGGCCTTTGTGGGTTTTCCGGTATTTTTCCAGGGCCTTATCGTCATAGAGGTACTGCTCCGCTCCCCTGGCGGGCATGGCCTTGTACAGAGGGGGCATGGCAATATAGACATGGCCCTCAAAGATCAGCTCCGGCATAAAGCGGTAAAACAGGGTCAGGAGCAGTGTGGAAATATGGGAACCATCCACGTCTGCATCTGCCATGATAATAATCTTGTCATAGCGAAGCTTGGAAATGTCAAAGTCATTGCCATAGCCCTCGGAAAACCCGCAGCCGAAGGCATTGATCATGGTCTTGATCTCCGCGTTGGCAAGAACCTTGTCGATGCTGGCCTTTTCCACGTTCAGGATCTTTCCCCGAATGGGAAGGATCGCCTGAAACTGCCTGTTTCTGGCGGTTTTGGCGCTGCCGCCGGCGGAATCTCCCTCCACAATGAAGATCTCGCATTTTGCAGGATCCCTGGATTCGCAGTTGGCCAGCTTTCCGTTGGAGTCAAAGGAAAACTTCTGCTTGGTCAGCAGATTTGTCCGGGCCCGCTCCTCGGTCTTGCGGATCTTGGCGGCCTTTTCGGCACAGGCAATAACATTTTTTAAGGTTTCCAGATTTCTGTCAAAATACCGGACCACCTCGTCCCCGGTGACCTTGCTGACCACCTTTGCCGCGTCCTGATTGTCCAGCTTTGTCTTTGTCTGGCCTTCGAATCTGGGATCGGGATGCTTGATGGATACCACGGCGGTCATGCCGTTGCGCACATCAGCCCCGGTGAAATTCACGTCCTTTTCCTTGAGAATCCCCAGAGATCTGGCATAGGTGTTGATCACATTGGTGAACATGGTCTTGAAGCCGGTAAGGTGGGTGCCGCCCTCGGAGTTGTATATGTTATTGCAGAAGCCAAGCACATTTTCATGGAATTCATTGATATACTGAAAGGCTATCTCCACGGAAATCCCTTCGCTCTCCCCGGAAAAGTAGATCACGTCGTGGACCGGCTCCTGGGATTTATTCATGTCCTTGATAAAGCCGGTAATTCCTTCGGGCTCGTGAAAGCTGATCACCTCCGGCGTCTCCCGGCGTTTATCCTGAAAAACAATGGTCAGCTGAGGGTTCAGGTACGCCGTCTCATGAAGACGGCTCTTTACATCGTCCTCTTTAAAACGGGTCTTGTCAAAAATCGTATCATCCGGAAGAAAATTGATGGTGGTTCCGGACTCCCTGGTTTTCCCCTTTACAGGAAGCAGTCCGTTCTCCAGAGGAACGACGGGATTCCCCCGCTCATATCGGTCCTCATAGATAAAGCCTCCTGTTTTTACCGTGACGCTGAGTCTGGCGGACAGAGCGTTTACCACGGAGGAACCCACTCCGTGGAGTCCTCCGCTGGTCTTGTAGGCGCCGTTGTCAAATTTTCCGCCCGCATGAAGCGTGGTAAAAACCAGACGTTCCGCACTGATTCCTTTTTCATGCATTCCCACGGGAATCCCCCGCCCATTGTCCGATATGGTGGCGGAACCGTCCGCCTCCAGCGTCACCGTGATGGTATCGCAGAAGCCGGCCAGATGTTCGTCCACAGAGTTATCCACGATCTCATAAATCAAGTGATTCAGGCCCTTGGTCGATACGCTGCCGATATACATACCGGGGCGTTTCCGCACTGCCTCCAGGCCTTCCAGCACTGTAATGCTGGAGGCGTCATAGTTGTTTGTGTTAGCCATCAAAAGCACTCCTTTAAAAAAGACGAAACCCTGACGCTTCGTCTTTTGGTATTTGGCGTTTTATGCCGCAGCTGTTTTTCGCATTTTTACACCGAAATCTTTTTACAGCAGGCAAAGGCCAGCGCTCCCGGTCCGATATGGCAGGCCACGCTGAGGGACAGTGGATCAATATGGATATCGTAGCCGGGGAACTGCTCCAAAATCTCATCCCGGTATGCCTTGGCCGCCTCTTCATTGTGAGTATGGGCGATGAGCAGCCAGATATGCTTATCCTCCGTCAATCCTCCGAATCTGGTTTCGATATCGCTTCGAATGGCGTTGATCATAATGTTCTTACCTTGATTGGTAGTTCTTGCCTTTGCAAATGCATCCAGCTTCTCCCCCTGAATCTGGAGCACCGGTTTGAGCTTCAGCATGGTGCCGATGGCCGCTGCCGCAGGAGTGATCCTGCCGCCCTTTTTCAGATAATACAGCGTGTCCAGCATAATATAGATGCTGCTGTTGAATTTGTCCTCCTCCAGAAACTCCCGGATTTCCCGGGCGCTTTTTCCCTTGGCAGCCAGAAGCTTCGCATCCAGACAGGACTGCCGCTGGGTCACGGAGATCCGCTGATTGTTGACCACCTGGACTCTTCCGCCATAATCCTCCGCCAGCATTATGGCGCTTTGGCAGGAACCGGAAAGCCCGCTGCTCATGGGAATATGAACGATCTCATCATATTCTTTTAAAAGCTTGTCCCACAGATTCATTACCGATTCAGGGGAGGGCTGACTGGTGCCGATATTGGCTCCGGCAGCAAGCCTTTCATAAAATTCCTCCTGCGTCAGGTCGATATCTTCAAAAAATGTCTTGTCATTGATCATAAAGGGCATGGGCAGCACATGGATCCCCATTTCCCGGCCCGCCGCCTGCGTAATACCGCTGTTGCTGTCTGTCACAATCGCTATATTTGCCATATTTACCTCGTCTCCTGGAACAATATTTGTATTCTATTTTACTGTCAGATGGTGCGAAAGTCAACACTATTCGATGCGGAATCGGACAGTCTTTTCCGCAATAGCGCATGTTTTGGTTTCTCCAGACCGGGATCCTCCTTCAGCAGCTCCTCCACTGCCTCCAGGGCCTGTCCCAGCAGCCCGGCGTCTGTGTAGATGTCGCCTGTACGAAAGGAAAAGGCGCCGCTCTGACGAACCCCCATAAGCTCTCCTGGCCCTCTCAGCTTCAGATCCTGTGAGGCGATAAAGAAGCCGTCGTTGGATTTGTTCAGGATCTGCAGGCGTTCCATGGTCTCTTTCTTTTCCTGGGTGCTGACAAAGATACAATAGCTTTGATGATTTCCCCGCCCCACACGTCCTCTCAGCTGATGCAGCTGAGCCAGTCCGAAGCGCTCGGCATTTTCCACCATCATCACCGTGGCGTTGGGCACATTAATCCCCACCTCGATCACCGTGGTGGATACCAGAACATCGATGGCATGGGCTGCAAACTCCTCCATGATACGGTTTTTGTCCGCGGCGCGCATTTTTCCATGGAGATATGCGATCCGAAGCTCGGGAGGCAGAGAACTCCTGAGCTTTTCCGTATAATCCACCACGTTTTCCAGCTCCTCCAGCTCGCCCTCCTCCACCTGGGGACAGATCACATAGATCTGCCTGCCCTTTGAGGCTTCTGCCGCAATAAAACGATATGCGCTGGGCCGGTAGGAGGTGTTTACCACGCAGTTCTTTATGGGAAGTCTGTCCGCAGGAAGCTCATCCACCACGGAAATGTGCAGATCACCATAGAGTATGATAGCCAGGGTACGGGGTATGGGAGTGGCGCTCATAACACAGATATGGGGCTGAATGCCCTTGCCTGCCAGCTTCTCCCTTTGGCGCACGCCGAAGCGGTGCTGCTCATCTGTCACCACCAGGGCCAGGGAATGGTATTCCACCTTATCCTGAATCAACGCATGGGTTCCAATGACCAGATTGGCCTCCCCCGATGCGATCCGGGCGTAGGCCTCACGTTTTTCAGCCGCCTTCATGGAGCCCACCAAAAGTACAGGCCGGAATACCAGACCGTATTTTTTTACATATTCCGAAACGGTCTCGTAATGCTGGGCTGCCAGTACCTCCGTGGGCGCCATCAGCGCCCCCTGATATCCGTTGGCGGCGGTCATCAGCAATGCCAGCAGGGCCAAAATGGTTTTTCCAGAGCCCACATCCCCCTGGATCAGCCGATTCATGCAATAAGGGCTTCCCAGATCCTCCCGGATCTCATTCCACACCTTTTTCTGTGCGCCGGTCAGCGGAAACGGCAGCTGCTCCAGAAACCTGACGGTATCGGCAGTTTCCATCATCTGATAATGGCTGGGAAGCTTCTCGCTGAATGCCTTATTCCTTTTCATTAAGAACAAAAAGGAAAAAAACTCGTCGAAGGCCAGACGCCTTCTGGCCGCCTGAAAGGCAGCGTCATCCGCCGGGAAATGGACGGCTTCCAGCGCCGCCTTTTCCGGCAGGAGCTCATAGCGGGCAAGAAAGGACTCCTCATAGCACTCGTTTTCAAAGCTGCAGGAATCAAGCGCCTGTCGTACTGCCTTCTGAACGGCCTGATTGGTCAGACCCTTGGTGAGGGAATACCGCGGAATCAGATATCCGGTTTTTTTATAATAATCCTCCGGAGTAAAATAACGGGGCTGTTCCATCAGCCGCCGTGCGCCCCTGGTTTGAACCACTCCCCGGAAAACATAAAATCCACCCTTTTTCAATACCTTTTTCAGGAATGACATGTTGTAAAAGGTCAGCTGCATAGATCCCGTATCGTCAGACAGGTCTACATTCAGTATACTTAAATTTCGAACCTTTTTTTCGTTGGGAATCCCTGTTACTGCGGCACAGACGGCGCACAACTCCCCCGGTATGGCGCGGCTGATCTTTACCGGCTCTTCAAAAACCTCATAGTCCTTTGGATAATGGGCCAGAAGCTCTCCCACTGTCCAGATCTCGAGCTTTTCAAACAATTTTTGTGTCTTTTCTCCTACCCCCTTCAGCTGGACGACCGGAGTATTTCTGTCCAATTGCCACCCCTCCCCGAAATTTGAATATAGCAATATTGTATGAAACAATAGATGAAAAGGGAGACAGCTTTTGTCTCCCTCATTTCCGTGAACAGTAACTTTGTCATGATACAACTCACAGCCGTTACTCTACTGACATAATATAATAATAAATAGGCTGGCCGCCGTACTGCAGCTCGATATCGCAGGAAGGATATGCCTTTTCGATCTCGGTACGGAAGCTTTCCGCGGCATCCTCGCTTACATCGCTGCCGTAGTAAATGCTGATAAGCTCGGAATCCTCTGACACCATTCCGGCAATGGTATCCTTAGCCACCTGGTCAAGGGAAACATTTACAGAAAGAAGACCGCTGTCACCGATTCCCATATAATCGTTCTTGCGAATTTCCTTGTCGTCTATGACGGTGTCCCTGACGGCATAGGTCACCTCTCCCGTGCGCACGCTGGCAATTTCATGAATCATATTTGATTCGTTTTCGTCTGCCGATAATTCCGGTACAAAGTTGATCAGCGCCGTGATTCCCTGCGGAATGGTTTTGGTAGGGATCACCAGAAGATCCTTTTCCGTTGTCAGCTCCGCAGCCTGGTTTGCCGCCAGAATAATATTTTTGTTGTTGGGCAGTACAAAAACGGTTTTTGCATTTACCCGGTCCACGGCCTCCAGAATATCGGCAGTGCTGGGATTCATGGTCTGTCCGCCCTCGATGATCACATCCGCTCCCAGACTGGTAAAAATTTCCCGGATCCCGTCTCCTGTGGATACGGCTATAAATCCGAAATCCTTGGGAGGCTCAAACGAAGCCTTTGCAGCGTCAGAAGCCTGAGAGGCAGAAGCCTGTGCACCCTCCTTTTCCGACATTCTGAAAAGCTTTTCCTGATGCTCCAGACGCATATTGTCGATCTTGAGATTGGATAACGCGCCATACTTCAATGCCTTCTGGATCGCCAATCCAGGGTCATTGGTATGTACGTGTACCTTGACCACATCGTCGTCCGCAACACATACAATGGAATCTCCGATGGACTCCAGGTAAGCCTTGAAATCCATCTCAGCCTTTATATTGAAGGTCTTGCCCAGCATGATAATAAATTCCGTACAGTATCCGAATTTGATGTCCGCCTCCTCCTGGGCTTCTCTGGAGGCTGTGCCGCGGCTTTCCGATCCTGCTTCGGGAGGCGTAAAGGTAAGATCCAGCTCCTTGCCGCAGTATGCGTCGAAGGCTCCGGAAAGCACCTCTACCAGACCCTGCCCGCCGGAATCCACCACACCGGCCTGTTTCAATACCGGAAGCATTTCCGGAGTCTGGCTCAGCACATATCTGGCATGCTCGATAACCTTGCCGAGGAAGACCTCCATATTTTCCTCTCCGTCCTCCACCAGCTCCTTCGCCTTGTCGCAGGCGCCTCTGGCCACTGTGAGGATCGTTCCCTCCTTGGGCTTCATAACTGCCTTGTAGGCCGTCTCAACGGCCTTGTCAAAGGCTTCTGCCAGTACGGAAACCGTAAGAACCTGTTCCGTCTTTACCCTTTTTGTAAAGCCCCGAAACAGCTGGGAAAGGATTACGCCGGAGTTTCCTCTGGCGCCCCGCAGAGATCCGCTGGAGATTGCCTTGCAGACCGCTTCCATATCCGCTGCTTCCCCCAGAGCCGAAACCTCCCTGGCGGCGGACATAATTGTCATTGTCATATTGGTGCCCGTATCCCCGTCGGGAACCGGAAACACATTCAGCTCATTGATCCATTCCTTTTTATTTTCCAGATTTTTCGCACCGGCCAAAAACATTTTGGAAAGCATCTTCACGTCGATTTGTTGTAAGCTCACGATAACTTCCTCCTTAATCAATCACTCTGACACCATCTACGTAGATGTTGATTTTTTTGATTTCGATACCGGTAAACTCTTCCACCTTATATTTTACACTATCGATCAGATTGTCAGCCACGGCCAGAATGCTGACGCCATAAGCTACAATCACATGAAAATCAAGAATAAGCTTATTTTTGTCGAGAGATACACTGATCCCTCTGGTAATGCTGTCCATTTTGAGCAGTCTGACCAGTCCGTCCTTCATACTGATGCCCGCCATCCCTACAATGCCGAAGCACTCCACCGCAACGCTTCCTGCGTATTGGGCAATCACTTCATTATTAATGAATATATTCCCCATATGGGTATTCATAGAAGAACCTTTCATATTTGGTTAACCTTTCCTTTCCGAAACATTTAGAAATGCATGTCTTAATGCAGACATATATACTGTATTTTAACAGCTTTCCCCAAAAAAGGGAACAATAATTGCAAAAAAATAAAAAAGTATTTTTTTTGCTTGCTTTTCCGTAACATTTCTGGTAATATATCACTGTTGCGAGGATATCGCACCGCTCTAACATAAAATAAGAAAGCGTAAAAGTACGCAGGTGTCGAGGAGGTGTCAAGATGGCTAAATGTGATATTTGCGGCAAGGGTGTTCATTTCGGAAACAATGTGAGCCATTCTCATAGAAGAAGCAATGCAATCTGGAATTCTAATGTCAAGAGAGTAAAGTGCAAGGTGAATGGTAATTCCAAAAGGATGCATGTGTGCACCAGCTGCCTGAAGTCCGGCAGAGTGGAAAGAGCATAAGAATCAAGGTTTTAAAAGAGCAGGCAGAACGCCTGCTCTTTTTTTCACTCGTCACATTTTCTTCTAAGATACTCTCTGTTGATCATTTGAACCAGTTCCTCGTCTCCAAACAAATTGTCGGGATGGAATATTTTTACCAGGTCCCGATACCTCTTTCGAAGCGCCAGCTGATTGCCTGCGCTGTGAAACAGACGCTTTACCGCCTCCTCCGCAGCCGGTCCCGGCAGCTTTCTGTCCGGGCTTGTCCATTCCTCTGACAATTCCCGCCGTTTCTGCTCCAATTCCTTTCTGTCCGCCTCCAGCTGGCGGAAGCCGTCTTTTAGAATTGCAAGCTTTTTTTCAAAGAAGAGATTTTCTTCCCTCAGCCTCTTCTGCTCCCGCAGATTATGCCGTTTCTCCTCTTCTATCTTTTTTCGAAGACAGGTGCACTCATTCTCGAAATCCTTTCGGGACAGCTCCAGCTCCTTCCTGGACAGCTCCAGCTCCTTTCGGGCGTTTTCCAGACGGATATTTTCCTGAAAGAGCCACAGCTTCGCTTCCCGGAGATCACTGTCTTGTTCTGTTCTGCATATTTCTTCCCAATCGATCATTCCCAATAACCTTTCAATCGCCGCAAAAGCAATTGTAGCCTAAGAATAATAACAGAGCGATAATGACCAGTCCAATCAGACGATTGTGAGTGATCAGCATGAGCAGCATTCCGATGGCAATTAAAATGGCGGCGAATCCAATGATTTTTTTCACGAAAAACAGTTATTCCTTATGCTCAGGCTATCTCTCTATTATCATATGCAGTTGTGTGCCGCCTCAATCCTCCGGATTAACTTCTTCCTCCGGAAAAGCGATATCAACCACTTCCGCATCAGACATTTCATTCTCTTTTCCGCCCTTTTCCTTGGGGCGTGTAAATTTTTCAACAATATCAGGAACCATATCCAGGATCTTGGTGACGGCGTCCTGATTTTTAATATTTACCAGCTTCGTCTGTCCGTCCTTGATTACCAGAACTGCGCTGGGAGTCATTTTCCCGCCCAGCCCGCCGGCACCGGAGGCGCTCTGCCCGTCGCCGGATCTGCTTCCGGCTCCTGCCCCCACGCCGAAGCTCACATCCACCAACGGCAGGATTATGGTATCTCCTACCTGTGTAGCCTCTCCCACCACTGTCTTTGTGGAAAGGACCGTATCCATTCCCCTGAGAAGGGATTCCACCACATTCTGAAATTGATTTTCCTTATCTGCCATCTTTTTTTCCTCCGGCTTTCCATTTTTTGATAAATTCCTGCAGACGTCTGTCTAAAAACAGCCTGGCCCCGTTCCATAAAACAGTAAAAACAGCCGCATGCCCTGCTATATCCACAGATCCCTGCAGAACGGCCTGTGTAAAATCAGGCGTTACATACACCCCATTTCCCAGATGCGGTGAAAGGATTCCATATATTCCCATAGCATATCCTGTGGTATCGGGAGCACCGGTTCCAAAAAGGATATCGGCACGAATCCTCCTGGGACGGAGACTTTTCAGGATCCGGCCCAGATGCCGCTTTCCACAGTGAAACAGCTCTCTGGTGCTCTCCGACCTGAGAAGCGCCGCATAATAAGATATATTTTCCCTAATCTGTTTTATTTTATCATATATATTGCAGATTGTGTACTTCAACTTTTGTAATTTTTTCCAGAGACGGTCAAAAAAACCCTGCGAAGCAGTTTCTTCCGGCTTTTGCTCCGGTTCCTCCGCATGATGTTCCTGTTGCCCGGCCTGTTCCTCTACAGGCTGCGGCTGTTGTCCGGTCCGTTCCTCCGCAGGCTGCGGCTGCTCCGGATGCTTCTCCTTTGCCGGCTGTTCCTGAGGCTGTTTCTCTGCCGCTTTTCGCTTCTCAGTCTCTTTCGTCTGCGGCTCCCCGCACGAAATTTCGTTTGGCTGATGTTCTTTGGCCGGCTTTTTCCTGCGGGAGTCAAACACCGTAAACCACAAAAGCTTTGCGGTCACATTCCCCGGATCCGGCATTTGATACCGAAGCCGGAATATCCCGAACAGCCAGGTAACCCGGATCCGAAGCCAGGTTTCCGACGGACTTTTTGTCCCGGTAAGACGATAGGTCACAGGGAAAAAGAGGATCAGAAGCAACAGGACGAGTAAAATTCCCAAAAGGGAAAGGAGTACGATACCCAACACGGACAATATCTGAAATATAGCGTCTAGCATAACAAATACTCCTTCAGTGCGCAGTCTCCCCGGGCCTTCAGACACTCCTTTACCAGCTCTTCCACTACCTCCAGGGCTTCGTCATACCTTGCGGCAATACCTGCTACATAGGGAGGAAATTTTTTATAGTACCGTTGGGCCAGCTGACGCGTCTGAAGGATCTCCAGCTGGTCGGAAGGATTTCTGGAAACCGTGATCAGAAACAGGTCGCAGGAAGAAGGATCGTGCCTCAGCTTTTTCTTTAGAATATCCTGTTTTTCCCATTTCATGCTTCGTCCCATGTACAATTTGTAGTGAAACTTCAGTCTGATCGACATAGTGCGGATTCCTTTTGATCAATGGGAAACAGAATCGTTTCTCCCGCAGCACTCAGGTATATTTCCGGCTTCCCCACTGATTATTTTTTTTCATTTCAAGGTATTCATTGTAGGCTCTTTCCAATATCTGCTTTTCATTGGAAAATTTTAATAAGTGATAAGCTTCATGGTATTTGTAAAAACCCGAATCAACAAAATACTCTTCTCTTTGTGGTTTGCTGTAATAGCTGTCCGCCATCATGAGATACCAGTGTACTTCCTTTTCCACCGTATCCTCGGGGATGGTAAAGGAATACTCGCTCTTTCCGATATACTTCATAATGGCCGCTTTCGCTCCCGATTCCTCCAGCACCTCGCGAAGCGCAGTATCCCGAAACTCCTCGCCGGCCTCCACGGTACCTTTGGGCAAAACCCATCCCTCGTACTTATTTTTGTAATTCTTGTACAGAAGAAGAATTTTTCCTCGAAAAATCACCACACCACCACAGCTTGTTGCTTCTATCATTGCAATTCCTCCTGATTGGTGTGTCCATATTGACTAAAATCAGTATAGTCTAATCTCCCCGGAAGCGCAACAACTATTTTTCGGCTTCCTGCGAAACAAAGTACCGTGGTTACTCTTCACGGGTCAATGTCATTAAGTTAATAACGAACTGACCGAAATGG
>CAMWUL010000002.1 GCA_947177445.1 uncultured Lachnospiraceae bacterium
TTACGAGGTCGATGAAGCAGGAAGCCCATTGGCTTTAGACAATGGGTAGTTCACAGAAGGTAACATAGGTAAATCCTGTGAAGGCTGTCAAAAGACAGTTAGTTTGATGCATAGCGGAGGCTGCAGCTTCTAAGAGCGGCAGCCTCCGTTTTGATTTTTTTCCGGCTCAACGCTGGCCGGGTGTACAATCAGCCCGGAATATTCCGGGTATTCTGACATAAAACGGTCAATAATCTCAGGCTGCTCCCAGTAATGCATGGGATAGACTTTCTTTACAGTGACATTCTTTAAAAAATAAAGGAAACCGCAGGCGTAAAAGTCTCCCAGCCTTGGGTCCAAAGGAAGGCAGGCGGCGTCGATGGAAATGCCCTTCAGCTTTCGGATGGAAGCCCGGTAGCTTCCGGTCATCTGGCGGCGTTCCTGATCAGGGGTATCCTCCATATTCCAGTCATTCAGATCTCCTCCGTGGTACAGCACTCCTTCGGGACAGGAGAGCAGAAAGGCCACGCCGCTGTCTGTGGAAAGGAGGGTCTGCAGATGAGTATGGCAGGGAAGAGAATACTCCTGACTGTGGATAACCCGGACTGCAGGACAGCTTTCAGGATAGAGCTTTCGGGAGATATCGTTGGAAAGGACAGCGGTAATGTTTTGCATACCCAATTGGCGCAGCTGATCAAAGACAGCCGGGGTATAATGATCCTGGTGGCTGTGGCTGGCCAGGACAAGGATTGGCTTTGCCGGATCCATAGAAGGAAGCGGGCCCTTATAGTAATCGAAAAGATAATAGCACTCGGCGGTTTCCGCCAGAAAAGAGCTGTGATAGATATAAGTGATTTTCATGAGGACCTCCGTTTTGGCAGCAGAACCGAAGCGTGCAGGATAAGCTGCTTACTCATTATACCATAAATTGCTTCGCAATTTACGGTATGATGGCCATCCGGCCATTTCCTGCCCTGAATAAGGACATTATACCATCTAACCTGCATTGGTCAAGGCGTCAGAGCTGGTGCAAACAGTATGTTTGTTACTTTTCACAGGTTTGCGGAATTTATTGACGCCTTTTGGCGAAACAGGTATACTGATTTCATGGAATAAACAAATCCCAGGTGGATAAAAGCCGCCGGAATGGAGGAATATGGAGGAAAGCATCAGGCTGTCGGAACGTGTTAAGCGTATTTTGGAGGAACACAGGGCGGAGGGAGATTTTATCCTGCAGACGCTTGGGTTTGTGCAACGGGTGCTGGATCCGGAGTCTGTGGGAGAAAGGCGTGTGGCGGGAAGTGATATCAAGCGTTATGATATGCAGTATCGCTATGACCATACTCTGCGCGTGGCGGAAATCGGGAGGGAGATTGCCCGCGGGGAGGGGCTGGGTGAGGAGGCGCTTGTGATGGCGTGTCTGCTGCACGATGTGGGCTACCCGGAATGCGGAAGCTTTGAGGAGCTTGGGAAACATCCGGCTTTTGGAGCGGAAATTGCGAGGCAGTTTTTGAACAAAATCGGATATGATGTCAAGATGGCGGAAAGCATTTGCAAGGCGGTTTTGATACATGACCGTTTTCCGTACCAGGGGGAAGATGCCACTGCCCTGGAAAAAAGCGTGCGGGATGCGGACGATATAGATCGCGAGGATGCCATGCGGCTCTGCATAAGGGCGTATCATGATATCGGGGAGCGTCCGGCCTGGGAAATCAGCGAAATTTGCAGAAAAAGGCTTTCGGAGACCGAAGAATTGAAAAAACGGGTCTGTGGAACGGAGACCGGGAAACGCCTGTGGCTTGCAAATATCACCCTCCGGGAACAGTTTTATCAAAAGCTTTTTGAACAGATGGAGCGGACAGTGTGAGGTGCAGCATGACCAGTTTAACAAAGAAAGCCATACGAGATTCATTTTTAAAGCTATTGAATCTTAGACCTGTAAGTCAGATTACGATCAAGGATATTGTGGAGGACTGCGGGATCAACAGGAATTCCTTCTATTACCATTATCAGGACCTTCCGTCCATGATAGAGGAGATCATTCTGGAAGAGGTAAATGAAATAATTCGGAACCATCCGTCCATAGAATCCATGGAAGAATGCCTGGATGTGGCCATTTCCTTTGCCATGGAGAACCGGCGCGCGGCGCTTCACCTCTATAATTCACCAAAAAGAGATTTATTTGAACAATATTTGTGGAGAGTCTGCGAGTATACTGTCAGCACATATATTAACACTGCATTTGCACAATACCCTATGAAAGAAGGGGACAGAGATATTTTGATTCGATATTATAAATGGATCTGTTTTGGAGCAATTCTCGATTGGCTGAACGAAGGAATGAAGGGAGATGTACAGAAAGCCTTTTACAGGATGGGACAGTTAAAAAAAGGGATGCTGGAGGAAGTGATCCGGCGGAGCTCACAGGAAAGCGGAGCCGAAAGCCGGGAGGCATAAAAACCGCTGATAATTTATAAACAGAACAATACATAAACTGAAACCGTTTTGGCAGGTGCCGAAGCGGTTTTTTTGTACTAAAAAGTTCAACATTTATGACAAAATCCTTCAATTGCCTAATTTTCATACATTGTTGAGGAAATGTCCGGTTTTCCTACAAACGTCCTGTACTGTCCATTTTATTTGCTGCAAAAAGTATTTATAGTATGGATATAAGGTTACATGACGAAGGGAGGTGCTTATATGCATTCTGTGAAACCGATTCAAACGGCGAAAACCGGCTATATTGTAGTGTCCGTGCTGTTTTGTGTCATGGGAATTACATTGATATGTATGCCGGAATTCATTGTACCGCTGATTGGCAAAATATTGGGGATTTTTTTGATCCTGTTTGGGCTGGTGAAGCTGATCGGCTATTTTTCAAAGGACCTGTTCCGTCTTACCTTTCAGTATGATCTGGCACTGGGAATTTTGTTGATCGCTTTGGGCGTTATTATGATTATCAGAGCAGATAATGTGATGGTATTTGTCAGTGTAGCCCATGGAATCTATGCCATGGCGGACAGTCTTTTAAAGATTCAGACGTCCCTGGATGCCCGGCATTTCGGCATTCGGTCCTGGTGGCTAATATTGGCTGCGGCGGTCTGTACGGGAATAATTGGATTTCTGCTGGTACTCAGGCCTTTTCAGGGAGCGGATATTCTGATTATTTTGTCGGGGTGTTCGCTTTTGGCGGAAGGAATCTTAAATTTGGTGACTGTGATGACCACAGTCAAAATTATCCGGCAGGCGCAGCCGGATGAAATCGAAGGATAAATGGTGTCTGGCAGGTTATTTTTCACGGGTAGGAGCCGCGAGGTGTTTTTGTACGCTTTTTGCTCATTTTGTGTGCATCATGTTGCTTTGAACGGCGAAGCCGTGAAAAGTAACTCTGGCAGAGCAGGCAGGCCGGCGATGGAAAGGTAAGGGGATCAAAATGAAGGAAATGACACATAAGGCCGGAAGGGCGGCTTTTGGAAAGGCAATCGATATTGCCCTGCGGAATATTGACAAGGATTGGGAAAAGGATGTCTCCGTGCTCATAGATCTGATGCAGAATTATATGGGCGGAGAAAAACTGGATTTTGATTACGAGCAGGTGAAGAAAAAAATCTGTGACAGGGAGAGGACCCTGAATCGGTATATCCGAAGAATCCTTTCGGAGACGGATCCCAATGTTTTGAAAACCACAGCGCTGAATCTGGGGTTTGAGGCCTTTTTCCACGGTACGAAAACCATACGGAAAATGAGGGAGGTTCATCAATGCAATGTGCCCTGGCTGATATTAATGGATCCCACCAGCGCCTGTAATCTGCATTGTACCGGCTGCTGGGCCGCAGAATACGGAAATCGGCTGAATCTCACATTTGAAGAGATGGATCATGTAATCTGCCAGGGAAAGGAGTTGGGAATATATTTTTATATGTTTACCGGAGGCGAGCCGCTGGTGAGAAAGGCGGATCTGATCAGGCTATGTGAAAAGCATAATGACTGCGCGTTTCTGGCCTATACCAACGGCACCCTTGTGGATGAAGAGCTTTGCCGGAATATGAAGCGGGTGGGGAATCTGTACCTGGCCATCAGCCTGGAGGGATTTGAAGAGGTAAATGACCTGCGGAGAGGAACCGGCGTCTACGGGAAGGTTATGGAGGCCATGGATCTGCTGAAGGAAAACGGGCTGCTCTTCGGAACCTCTATCTGCTATACCTCCAAAAACATCGAGACCGTTACCAGTGATGAATTTGTGCGGCTGATGGTGGAAAAGGGATGTCGATATGCTCTGTATTTTCATTATATGCCGGTGGGCAACAATGCCGCTTTGGAACTGCTGCCCGACACACAGCAGCGTCTGTATATGCGGCAGAGAGTAAGGGAAATTCGAAATATGTCCACGGGCAGGGGCCTGTTTACCATGGATTTTCAGAACGACGGAGAATTTGTGGGCGGATGTATAGCAGGCGGCAGAAATTATTTTCATATAAACGCCAACGGTGATGCGGAGCCATGTGTGTTTATACACTATTCCGGAGCCAATATCAGGACGCATTCTCTGCTGGAGATTCTGAAGCAGCCCTTGTTTATGGCATATCGGGACCGTCAGCCATTTAACGACAACCATCTCAGACCGTGTCCCATGCTGGAAAATCCTCAGATCCTTGAGCAAATGGTAAAGGAAACAGGAGCAAAATCCACGGATCTGCAGTCTCCGGAAAGTGTGGAGCATCTGTGTGCCAAATGCCATGAATATGCGGCGCAGTGGGCGCCGGAGGCAGACAGAGTGTGGCAGGAGGAGCCTCATCGGAAGCAAAGCTATGAAAATTACAAAGCATAATCCCGGAGAGCTGGGGCGGAATCAACAGCAGAGTTTTCGCAAGTACGGGAAATATCTTGTCCTTCTGCTTCTGCTGGTTTCCATGTTCCTTTACAGAGAAAGACTTGGAGAGATATTTGCCGGGGTAAAGGATGTCACCAAAGCTGTGGTATGTAAATGCATCATTTTGTCAGCGGCGGCATATGCGCTGGAGGGGATGACCATCGCTTTTATGATGGGCACAGCGGGGGGCCGCCCTCGTGCAGGAAAGGGGATTTCCATTGGGCTTTTATGTGAATTTTACAGAATGATCACATTGGGCAATGGATCCGGATTCGCGGAAATTCATTATATACATAAGAACGGCATAGAAGCGGGAAAAGCGGCCGCCATGACTATGATCCAGTATGCGTTTAAAAGGATTGCCGTCATGATCTTAGGGAGTATTGGATTTTTGATTTTGTATCTGGGGCAGGGGACGAGGCAGCTTTGCAGAGAATACATGCCTTATATGGGAACGGGAATCCTGATCTCTCTTATGATAGCGGCCTGCTTCTTCTGTCTGGCGCTTTCCCCCAAAATAGCCGGATGCGCCGTTTCTGTGCTGAAGTGGTTGTCCAGGAAATTTTCTATCATTGAGAAAAAAGCTTCTTCCTGGATCGAACAAATTATACTGTTGAACCGTTCAGGAAAAAGTATACTGGGGAAAAAAAGAGAAATGATGCGGGTGATTATGTGCCAGGTGGGGAAACAGCTGCTGTTTTGCAGCATTCCGGCGGTTATGCTTCAGGGAAAAAGCCAGCTTGCTGTCAACGAATGCATTTGGCTGATGGCCGCAGCCTGTCTGCTGGCCGGGGTAATACCGGCGCCTTCAGGCGCCGGCTCCCTGGAATTTGTATTTATTTTGTTCTTTTCCCGCTTTTCAGAGCCCGGCGTGCCTGCGGCGGCCATACTGATCTTTCGGTTTGTCACATGGGTTCTGCCGTTTATGGCGGGCGGCCTGCTGATAATAAGGGAAAAATATTTTACATACAGATGGAATGATAATGATTAGTGGCAGTGACTGCGGCGGCTGCGGTGTTTCCGGGGAGTTGTGCAGGAGTCGTCGCAGTACTCGCCCTTGTGGTCATAACCGCAATATTCAATTTCGTCATGAAAATGGCGTCCGGATTCGGTACAGTCCTCCAGGGAGCAGACCGGGCGCGGACAGGTACCGTCACAGTAACCGTCTTCGTGGTCATAACCGCAGTATTCTACGCCGTCGTGGCAATGGCGTCCGGGCTCGGTGCAGTCTTCCAGACAGCAGACCTGGCGCTGGCTGGCAGTGTTGCTGCTCTGGGAGCGTCCATGACAGCCGTGGGCTGAAACAGGGGTGACAAACATAAGGGCCGCCATCAGAGCTGCAGCCCCAACAGATAGTGATTTTTTGAGACGCATAATAATTCCTCCTCTATGTTCCATACACAATGGAAACCCAAAACATATATTGATGCTCTCATGTTATCACAGCGGTGATACAGATGCAAGACTGCCCATGAATTCTTTGCTGTAAAAATACAAATTTAACGGAAAAAGGATCTTTACAAAATGAAATATAGTCAATTTCTTTATTTTTTGGTTTTTATATTGATTATTTTTGTAAAAGAGTTATAATGCACTTCGTAATTTACTTTACATACTATCTTTGCGAGGAGGAGTAAGAGGAAATGAAAGGTTTGAAAAGAAGTATCAGTGCTGTACTGCTGTGCTGCGTGCTGGTAGCTATGCTGGCAGGCTGCGGCAAAAAAGAGGAGACCGTTACTGTCAGGATGGAGCAGGACGGCGGAGTTATGGAGATCACAATGGACGCTACCAATGACATCATCACAAAGTGGGTGCAGAAGTCCACTATCTCCGGTGTTGATGATGCTGCGATGGAAATTCTGGAACCAACGATCAAGGCAACGGAAGACGTTTATGCCCCCTTTGAAAAGGTGGAGTACAAGACGGAGAGAAATGGCGACACGCTGGTAGAGACCATCACTATCGATATGTCCGATTCCGCAACTGTCAAGGCTCTGGTTGAGGCAAAGCTGATGCCCGTCGACGGCAACTCCGACAGGATCTCTTTGAAGCTTACCGTGCAGAGCTTCAAGGATCAGGGCTTCACTGTAGTAGAGTAAGACCTGAGTCCACAGACTGTGAATTTCACAAAATAGGTTCCGGCACAGAATAAGAGACCGGAACCGCATAAAAATCTCCGCTTGTGGGATACTGATCGTAATTGTGAACGGCTAAGGCCGGATACTTGAGATCAGAGATCGGCGCAGGCGGAGGTTTTTTATGTCAAAATCAGTGGATGAAAAAGGGAATGTGCGTATGGAGGCCGGCAATGGCTGCCGGCCTTTTGGCCTTCGGGACAAAATCGGATATATGTTCGGTGATTTCGGAAACGACTTCAGCTTTATTTTTGCGGGAAATTATCTGATGGTGTTTTACACCAAGGTGCTGGGACTCAGCGGCTTTGCAGTGGGTCTGCTGTTTCTGGGAACCAGAATCGTGGACGCCTTTACGGATGTAACTATGGGGCGTATTGTGGATCACATGAAGCCTGCCAGGGACGGCAGGTTTCGTTCCTGGATCCGGCGGATGAGCATTCCTGTGGCCGTCTCCAGCACCATTATGTATTTCTGGTTCGTCCAGGACTGGCCCTATCCGGCGAAGCTTGGCTACGCGATCATAACCTATCTGCTGTGGAGCAGCTTCTGCTATACAGGGATCAACATTCCCTACGGATCTATGGCATCGGTAATCAGCCCGGACGTGAAGGACAGGGCATCCCTCTCCACCTTCCGCAGTGTGGGGGCCAGTCTGGCGGGCCTGGTGATCGGAGTGCTGGTGCCGCTGGCAGTATACCGGACGGATGCGGGGGGCAACCAGATTGTTCTGCCGGAGCGCTTTACTATAACAGCCGTTGTGCTGGGCGCTCTTGCTTTAATCTGCTATGGTCTTTGCTATTTCCTGTGTCAGGAGAGAGTTGTTTTCGAAAAAAAGGAATCGAAGCGGGAAAGCGCAGGGGAGATGCTGGGGAGTCTGGGAAAAAACAGGCCTCTGCTGGCACTGGTCTGCGCCGCCTTGATACTGCTTCTGGCCACCATGCTGGGGCAGACCATGAACAATTACCTTTTCCTGGACTATTTTAAAAATGCCAAGGCGCTGGCGGCATTAAACGTCATCGGAATTGCGGGGGTTCTGGTGCTGGCGCCCTTCATCTCCAGGATTGCCTCCGGATTTGGAAAAAAGGAAGCCGGCGCCGTGGGAATGCTGTTGGCCGGAATTGTGTATGTACTGACATATTTCCTGCATTTGAAAAGCATTCCTCTGTTTTTGGCTCTGCTGTTTTTGGGAACCATGGGCACCGGCCTGTTCAACCTGATCATATGGGCCTTTATCACCGATATCATCGATTATCAGGAGGTTGCCACAGGCAGAAGAGAGGACGGAACGGTGTATGCCGTATATTCCTTTGCCCGGAAGGCAGGTCAGGCGCTGGCAGGGGGAGCAGGCGGATTCGTGCTGACTGCCATCGGCTATGTGTCCGAGGCGCCCGCCCAGACGGCGCAGGTGGCCGACAGGATTTATACGGTGGCGACTCTTGTGCCGGGCGTCTGTTATCTGGCTGTTTTCCTTATTATGCAGTTTTGGTATCCTCTTACCCGGCAGGAGGTGGATAAAAATACCGCCATTCTTCGGAAAAAGAGAGAGGAGGGTGTTACTTTTCACGGGTAGGGGCCGCCAGGTGTTTTTGTGCGCATCATGCTTTGAAGGGCGAAGCCGTGAAAAGCAACAGGAGGGTCTGCAGGACCCTCCGAAATCTGCCAAAGGAGTTGACAAGGCATGCGATAACGAGTACCATGCATAGTATAAGGTTCCCCGGAAATGAAAAACAAAAGATTGTGCGAGGTATTCCATGAAGCTTCATATGTCAGCCATAACGATTTCCAATCTCTGGGATGTGATTCAGGATCACCAGGGAAAAACCTTCCTGACGAAAAAGGGACTTCCCTTTACATACGCCATCAAGGGCGGAGAGCTGTTTACGGACAGGCGGGAGAGGTCTATCACCAGAAGCACCTTTGAGAAGGCATATGAGAAGCTGATAAAGGATCAGACAGGGGAAAATCCGCCCCTGGCCATCGTGGGCCCAAAGACATTGAACGTGTACGGGGCGCCCTATGTGTGGGCCGTTTTTACCGGGATCGGGCTGATCGAGGAGGAGACGTACATTCAGGAGGTATTGGAGCTTTAAAATTTTATTTGACTTACACAGGATATCTGTGGTATAGTACGGCTGTATGGAAAACAGATGAGAAGAGTCTTCCATGCAAATATTTTTGGCAACTTGGTTGCATTATTGATTGAGTTAAAAGCTCAAATTTTATAAGTTGGTTACTATAAACCGGTGCTGATGCACATCTAACTTGTGAAACGGTCAATAAGAGTAGTAAAAGTAAAATATTTGCTATATAGACTCTAAAACCACATATCTGATATTTTCATACCTGTCCCTTTCCTTCCGTGCCAGGAGGCCGGGAACCGGGACGGCACACGAAAAGACAGAGGATATTCAAAGCAGGTGATGATGGACGTCGCCTGCTTTTTTGATATACGGGAAAGCGCCTGGAAACAGAGAGGTATGAATATGAGCGATAAAATTTCACTGTACGGCTTCAACAATTTAACAAAATCTCTGAGCTTTAATATATATGATGTCTGCTATGCAAAGACGCAGCGGGAGCAGAAGGACTATATTGCCTATATTGATAAACAGTACAATTCCGAGCGTCTGACCAAGATTCTGACCAACGTGACGGACATGATCGGCGCCACTGTTCTGAATATTTCCAGCCAGGATTATGAGCCCCAGGGCAGCTCCGTGACCATTCTTATTGCGGAAAACAGCATGATTCCGGCGGGAGATACCACGGTGGCACATCTTGACAAAAGTCATATTACGGTGCATACCTATCCGGAATATCATCCGGAGACCTGCCTGGCCACCTTCCGGGTGGACATTGATGTGGCCACCTGCGGTGAGATCACGCCCCTGTCTACGCTGGATTATCTGATCGGCTCCTTTGATTCGGATATTATCACCATGGATTACCGGGTCAGAGGGTTTACCAGGGATGTAAGCGGCCATAAGCTTTTTATGGATCATCATATGACCTCCATCCAGGATTATATTGCCGGAGCAACCCTTCACAGATATGACGCGGTGGATATCAACGTTTATGAGGCCAATATTTTTCACACCAAGATGCTGATCAAGGAGATCGATCTGCAAAATTACCTGTTTAACAGCGACGTTTATGAGCTGCCGCCAAAAACCAGGCTGGAGATCATGGATAACCTGCGCCGGGAAATGATCGAAATTTTCAGCGGAAGAAATATATATTAGAGGTACTGCAATGGCAAGATTGGATCAGTCCAGAGCGCCGGTTTATGAGGCGCTGGAAGAATTCAGGAAAAACAGGATCGTACCCTTTGATGTGCCCGGCCATAAGAGGGGAAGGGGCAATCCGGAGCTGGTGAGGCTTTTGGGGCAGCAGTGTGTGGGAATCGATGTGAATTCCATGAAACCTCTGGACAATCTCTGCCACCCTGTCTCCGTGATCCGGGAGGCGGAGGAGCTGGCGGCGGAGGCCTTCGGGGCGGCGCACGCCTTTCTCATGGTGGGTGGAACCACATCGTCGGTCCAGAGCATGGTGCTTTGCGCCTGCAAAAAGGGGGACAAGATTATTCTGCCCAGGAATGTACACAGAAGCGTTATCAATGCGCTGGTGCTGAACGGGGCAATCCCCGTCTATGTGAACCCGGACACAGACGACAGACTGGGTATCGCTCTGGGAATGAAGGTGTCCCAGGTGGAAAGGTGTATACGGGAAAACCCTGACGCGGTGGCCGTGCTGGTGAATAATCCTACCTATTATGGAATCTGCTCCGATCTGAGAAGTATTGTGGGGCTGGCCCATGAGAGGGGGATGAAGGTGCTGGTGGACGAAGCCCACGGGACTCACTTCTATTTTGGGGAGGACATGCCGGTATCCGCCATGGAGGCCGGTGCGGACATGGCTTCGGTGAGCATGCATAAGTCCGGCGGAAGTCTGACCCAGAGCTCTTTTCTGCTGACAGGGCCGGATATGCCGGCCGGGTATGTGCGGCAGGTGATTAATCTGACACAGACTACCAGCGCATCCTATCTGCTTTTGGTAAGCCTGGATATATCCAGAAGGAATCTGGCCCTTCGGGGAAGGGAGGAATTTCAAAAGGTTACGGCCCTGGCAGAGTACGCGAGAGAAGAGATCAACCGGATCGGAGGGTATTACGCCTATACCCGGGAGCTGGTCAACGGTGACAGTATTTTTGATTTTGACGGGACCAAGCTTACCGTGAACACTCTGGGAATCGGGCTGGCGGGCATCGAGGTATATGATCTGCTCAGGGATGAATACGACATACAGATGGAGCTGGGAGATATTGCCAATGTGCTGGCATATATTTCCATCGGTGACCGGGAGCGGGATATGGAGCGGCTGATCAGCGCCCTGGTGGAGATCCGGCGCAAATACAGCCGGGACAATACAGGAATGTTCACTCAGGAGTATATCGATCCCAAGGTAGCGGTTTCTCCTCAGAACGCCTTTTATGCGGAAAAGGAATCCCTGCCGCTGATGGAGACAAAGGGAAGAATCTGCAGTGAATTTGTTATGTGCTATCCTCCCGGGATACCCATCCTGGCCCCGGGGGAGGAGATCACGCCTGAAATCCTGGAGTACATCGTTTATGCCCGGGACAAGGGATGCTCCATGACTGGGCCGGAGGATCCGGGGATCGGACGGCTGAATGTGCTGAAGGAGCTTAGGATATAAGGAAGAAGCAGGAAAATAAAAAAGGCGGTCAGAAAGAGAGGTGCAGGCAGTAAGATGGAATTATGGTTTTCAGAGCCCCATACACCCAATGTAAAGCTGTCCATCCGTGTGGACCGGCAGCTTTACAGCGGACAGAGCGAGTTTCAGCGGATCGATGTGTTTGAGTCGCCGGAGTTCGGACGGTTTCTGGTGCTGGACGGGTATATCATGCTGACGGAGAAGGATGAATTTATTTACCACGAAATGATCACCCACGTGCCCATGGCGGTGCATCCCCATGTGGAGAGGGCGCTGGTGATCGGCGCCGGGGACGGCGGAGTGGTAAGAGAGCTGACAAAGTATCCGGAAATTAAGCAGATCGATATGGTGGAGATCGATGAGCAGGTGGTTCAGATCAGCAGGGCATACCTGCCCAGGACGGCCTGCAGGCTGGATGACCAGAGGGTTTCCATCCATTACGAGGATGGGCTGAAATTTGTCCGTTCTAAAGAGAGCGAGTATGATTTGATTATTGTGGATTCCACGGATCCCTTCGGACCCGGGGAAGGGCTGTTTACCAAGGAGTTTTACGGCAACTGCTATAAGGCCCTGCGGGAGGAAGGCATCATGGTAAATCAGCATGAAAGCCCCTTTTATGAGGAGGATGCCACGGCCTGTATGCGTGCCCATAAGCGGATTGTGGAAAGCTTTCCCATCAGCCGGGTATACCAGGCCCATATCCCCACCTATCCTTCGGGGCACTGGCTGTTCGGTTTTGCCTCCAAACGGTATCATCCCGTGCGGGATCTGGACGGCGAGCGGTGGCTTGCCAGGGAGCTGGACACAAAATATTATACCCCCAGGCTGCACGAGGGAGCCTTCTGCCTGCCGGCCTATGTGGAACGGCTGCTGCGGAGGGTGGAGGTTCATGGATAGTGGTTCGCTGAGCAGAGGGGAGCCGTAAAAAGCGTGAAAGGATGCCCAGGGAGGGCAGGAGGTAAAAATGTCAAAAATATTGATTATCGGCTGTGGAGGCGTGGCTTCCGTGGCCATTCAGAAATGTGCAAAGAAGGCGGATGTGTTTTCGGAGATCTGTATTGCCAGCCGCACGGTGTCCAAATGTGATGCCCTGAAGGAAAAACTGGAGGGAAGTACGGCGGCTAAAATCACTACCGCCAGTGTGGATGCGGATAATGTGCAGGATCTGGTCGGGCTGATTGACAGAGAGAAGCCTGACGCCGTACTGAATCTGGCGCTGCCTTATCAGGATCTGACGATTATGGACGCCTGTCTGGCCTGCGGCGTGGATTATATTGACACGGCGAACTATGAGGCGGAGGATACCGAGGATCCCAAGTGGCGTGCCATTTACGAAAAGCGCTGTCAGGAGCAGGGCTTTACGGCGTATTTTGACTATTCCTGGCAGTGGGCGTACCGGGAACGCTTTGAGCGGGCAGGGATCACGGCTCTGCTTGGCAGCGGCTTTGATCCGGGGGTGACCAGCGTGTTTTCCGCTTATGCGCTGAAGCATTATTTTGATGAGATTCACTATATTGATATTATGGACTGCAACGGGGGAGACCATGGGTATCCCTTTGCCACCAATTTTAATCCGGAGATCAATCTGAGAGAGGTGTCCGCAAACGGCTCCTATTGGGAGAATGGCCGCTGGGTGGAGACGAAGCCCATGGAGATCAAAAGGGAGTATGACTTTGCTCAGGTGGGGAAAAAGGATATGTACCTGCTGCATCATGAGGAAATCGAATCTCTGGCCAAAAACATTCCCGGCGTCAAAAGGATCCGATTCTTTATGACCTTTGGCCAGAGCTATCTGACCCATATGAGGTGTCTGGAAAACGTGGGAATGCTGCGCACGGATCCCGTGTCCTTCCAGGGAACGGAGATCGTGCCCATACAGTTTTTAAAAGCATTGCTGCCGGATCCCGCCTCTCTGGGGCCCCGCACCGTAGGCAAGACCAATATTGGCTGTATTTTTACCGGGGTGAAGGATGGACAGGAAAAGTCTATCTACATTTATAACGTTTGTGATCATCAGGAGTGCTACAGAGAGCTGGGCTCCCAGGCTATCTCCTATACCACCGGCGTTCCTGCCATGATCGGCGCCATGCTGGTGCTGAAGGGTCTGTGGAAAAAGCCCGGCGTGTTTAACGTGGAGGAGTTCGACCCGGATCCCTTTATGGAGGCGCTGAATGAATACGGCCTGCCCTGGGTGGTGGAGGAAAATCCGGTTCTGGTGGATTAAAGCTTCTTTTTCAGAGTATCCAGCCTGTGGAAAAACATTTCACTTTTTTTCCGGTCACCGCAAAACCATGCTTCATCCACTTCCCGAAGCTGGTTCAGGCCGATCTGTGAGACAGCGGTGACGGCGGCCTCCTGCTGGGTGGCCCGGAGGGGGAAAACGGTCTGACAGTTTGCTCCCTCCAGCCGGTCATAGGCCTGGAAGGTCTGATTGAAATCCATGAGCGGATGAAGGCTTATGGGACGATTGGTGCGGTTGTCCACCAAAAAGCCCCAGTTGCCCCAATGCCTGTCCGTATTGCCAGTGAGATAATCCAGAATATTCATCATATAAAAGGAGTAAGCGTCCAGCTGCAGCACATCCTCCAGAGCGTTTTGGTCATGGTTTGCTGCATAGATCTCATAGGCTTCCCTTGACACAATAGAATGCTCCAGGGAGGTCATGAGCGAACTGGCGGATACCTTTTCTCCGTCATAAACCTTTTCTTCATAGACCACCTGTGAGCACTGGAAGCACTGGCAGATTTTGCTGGCCAAAAGCTCATTTTCCACGGAAGCTCTGCCGCCGTCCTTTAACAGCAGAAAGCCATGGTCTGTGCGCAGCCATGCCTTGGGAAACAAACCGTTGGTGGAAAGATCCCGTTCCAGGCATCGATTGGTGACCGTCATCTGCCGGCCCCGGAGTGATACGTCTACAAAGGCATTTTCCAAATGATTTTCAAATAAATTAACGGCAGAGAAGGAGATATCCTCCTCTGCGCTCTTTATCCAGAAGATATCTGTCAGAGAGACACAACGGTAAGAAAGGGCCAGCCGGGCCACCAGAGAATCCAGATCCGCGGCGGAATCATCCAGCACAAGGCCGTAAGGCATAAAAACAGGGGCGTAAATTCTGCAATGTCCCCTG
Source organism: uncultured Lachnospiraceae bacterium (assembly GCA_947177445.1). Classification (GTDB taxonomy): domain Bacteria; phylum Bacillota; class Clostridia; order Lachnospirales; family Lachnospiraceae; genus Acetatifactor. The sequence goes on from CAMWUL010000002.1 coordinate 14,843, forward strand.
GTATCGATGGAAGCAATTACTTTATCCCCATGCATAATCTGATAGGTGGTGTTCATGAAAATTCAGCGCTCCTGCTGGCAATGGTGAATGATATTCTCACTTTGTTCAAATTATTGTATCAAAATTATGTTTATCTCACAATAATAATTATCGTGGAAATTGCTATATAATGTGTTATACTGTTACTGAAGATCCTTTAAATGTTGTGGCAGGGAATGCGGATCTGGTATTGTAGGCAAGGGTATGGAGAACAGGATCTTTACAGTTTATTGTATGAAGACCACAAATTAACAATACCCAGAATTATGGAGGATTTATGCGGAAATTAAAAGTTTACTTAGATACATCGGTTATTAGCTATTTATTACAAGAGGATGTACCTGAGAAAATGGCAGATACCAGACAATTATGGGAAATGTTTAAGGCTGGGAAATATGATGTGTATTTGTCTGCTGTTACATTAAAAGAATTAGAGAAATGTTCTGAGCCAAAGAAGACACAGCTGATAGACTGCCTGAATGAGATACAGTTTACAACATTGGATATTACAGAAGATGTTACGAGAGTAGCAAAGAAAATTATTGAAATGGGAATATTAACACAAAAAAGTTTTGATGATTGCCAACATATAGGAGCAGCGGTTATAAATGAATGTGACTGTATTATTTCATGGAACTTTAAGCATATTGTAAATGTAAAGACAATTAGAGGCGTAAGAGCAGTTACAAACTTGGAAGGATATAAGATGATTGAGATATGGAATCCTTCTGTATTATTGGAAAGTGAGGGATAATTTTGATTACTGAACCGATTATCAGTCCTGATTTTACGATTGAAGATATTCATAAGATTAGGGAATACCATTATGAACTCACAAAAGATATGACAACACAGGAAAAAATCAATTTCTATAATGAAGGAGGAAGAGCCTTTTTGGCAGAGATGGAAAAGAGAAAACGCCAAAAAGCGCAAGTTTGAAAGCAAGCCCGGAATTCAGCAGCGATAACCAAAGGTGATTTGGAAAAAAATCCATCTTATCAACAACCCCAAAAAAGGCAGCCGCCCCGTCAAAGCGTCTGTCTTTTCCTGTCTTTGTCCTCTTGCTCACATCTGAAAACTTCTGCCATTACACTTGCCTTCGGATTACTGGATCCATCAACATAACTGCGCCCATCTTGTCATATGGCAGAATCTTGTATATAATATGTTCGGGAAAAAGAGTGTGATAAGAATGGATGCAGTAGGGCAATTGGAATGTTATACGATTGATGATATTTGGAGTTTATGAAGATTTTGAGATTGATTTTTCGGAGATAAGCAGTGAATAGGTATTGGCGGGAGAATCAGAATGAGCCCATTACAGGTAGAGCTTTTAGAGCGTACAAGAGAAAATGTGGAGATATACTTTTACAAGACACAGGACCAGGAAATTCACAGGATGCTGCCGTCAGCGGTCAGCACGGTGGAGGAGGCTCTGGCCGCCTATGAGAAGGCCTGTCTGCCGGGCGCGGACAGCTTTGGGAGATGCATTTATTGGGAAGGGCGTTATGTGGGTGATATCTGGTGCTATTGCATCAATAAAGAGGAGCATTCACCTATGCGGATAACGCAGGATCCAGGCGGGTCCTGGAAAAAAATGGTTTTGTGTGCAGGGAGCTTTTTGTGCAGGACGGGCGGGAATCGGCATATTATGAGAAGAATTTAAAATACGGAAATGAAGGCGGTACCGAATGAATCATCTGTTTACACTGCCCACACCCTGTTATGTGGTGGACGAGGCGCTGATAGAAAAAAATTTGATAATTCTGCGGGGAATCATGGAGAGGACCGGGGCCAGGATCCTGCTGGCCCAGAAGGCATTTTCCATGTATGATCTGTATCCGCTGATCGGAGAATATCTTTGCGGAGCCACAGCCAGCGGACTGTATGAGGCGAGACTGTGCGCGGAGGAAATGGCTGCTCCGCTGGCGCTTCGGGGGAAGCCCTGTGAAAATCATATTTTTTCCCCGGCGTACCGGGAAGAGGATTTTCAGGAAATATTAAAGTATTCCGATCATATTGTCTTTAACTCCTGGACACAGGTGAAAAAATTCGGGGAGAGAGCCAAAGCGGCGGGCAAAAGAATCGGACTGCGGGTCAATCCGGAATGCTCTACTCAGGAGGGGCATGCCATATATGATCCCTGTGCGCCCGGGTCCAGGCTTGGGGTCACAAAAAAAAGCTTTCTCCGGGAACCGGAGCTGCTTCCCCTTTTGGACGGGCTCCATTTTCATACTCTCTGCGAGCAGGACTCCGACGATCTGGAAAAGACGCTGGATGTGGTGGAGGAAAAATTCGGGGAATATCTTCCCGGGATGAAGTGGATCAATTTCGGCGGCGGTCATCACATTACCCGGGAGGGCTATGATATTCCCAGGCTGGAGCGCTGTATCGGAAAAATGCAGGAAAAATACGGACTTACCGTGTATCTGGAGCCGGGGGAGGCGGTGGCGTTAAATGCGGGCTTTCTGGTTACGGAGGTACTGGAGCTTCAGGAAACCGATATAATGACGGGAATCGCCATTCTGGATACCTCTGCCGCCTGTCATATGCCTGATGTGCTGGAAATGCCCTACAGGCCGCCTCTGCGGGACAGCGGTCTGCCCGGGGAAAAGGCATATACGTATCGGCTGGGAGGTCCCACCTGTCTGGCAGGGGATGTGATCGGGGATTATTCCTTTGATCGTCCGCTGACAGAAGGGGACAGGCTGGTGTTTGAGGATATGGCCATCTATTCCATGGTGAAGAACAATACCTTTAACGGAATGCCTCTGCCCGCAGTGGTTCTGCGGGAGAAGAACGGAGCCTGCAGGATTCTCAGACAGTTTGGGTATGAAGATTTCCGGCAGCGTCTGGGAAGCGCCCGGCCGTAGGGAAGAGGGAGGCACAGGAAAAGCCGTCACGGAAAAAGCGGTCACAGGACAAATGACGGAAGACAGCCGGATAACAAGACAGGAGCTCCGGCATACCGGAACCCCTGCTCTTAAGGAAGTAAATATAAAAGGAGAAAAAGTTTATGAGAAACTGCCGTAGCAGTGTTGTTGGTAGGCGAAGCTGACGGAACCCTAACCTGGATCATTAAAACTCCACAGCTCCTTTATGTATGTATTTATCATAACGGAAAATTATGTCTAAAGTTTGACCTGAGGCTTAAGGAATTATAAAATTTATTAAGATTTTGGAACGATGAACCAGGAGGTTGCATTTATGAGAATTATTCGAAGCTCCACCCCGGCGGCAGACGGCTTCCGCATGCCGGGAGAATTTGAGCCTCATGCGGGCTGTATCATGATTTTTCCGGAGAGGCCGGATTCCTGGCAGTATGGGGGATATGCGGCCAGAAGAGCCTTTGCGCAGACGGCGGAGGCCATTGCCGGTTCGGAAAAGGTGACGGTATGTGCCAGTGAAAAGCAGTATGATAACGCCAGGGCAATGCTGCCGCCTCATATCCGGGTGGTGGAGATGGCCAGCGACGATGCCTGGGCAAGAGACTATGGGCCGACCTTTGTGAAGAATCAAAAAGGGGAGGTCCGGGGGATTGACTGGGGCTTCAATGCCTGGGGGGGCTTGCATGACGGACTGTATTTTCCCTGGGATAAGGACAATCAAATGGCCAGGAAGCTTTGTGATCTGCTGGATAAGGATGTGTATAACAAACGGGATTTCATCCTGGAGGGAGGCTCTATCCATGTGGACGGGGAGGGTACCTGCATGGTGACGGAGAGCTGTCTGCTCAGCGGAGGCCGGAATCCCGGACTGACCCGGCAGGAGATCGAGGATAATCTGCGGCAGTATCTGAATGTATCCACCGTTCTCTGGCTTCCCCGGGGGATCTATAACGACGAGACCAACGAGCATGTGGATAATATCTGTGCCTTTACGGCGCCGGGAGAGGTGGTGCTGGCCTGGACGGAGGATCGGGAGGATGCGCAGTATCCTCTGTCGAAAGCCTGCCTGGACTATCTGGAGCAGGCGGTAGATGCGGCGGGCAGGCGTATCAGGGTTCATAAGCTTCCTCTGCCCGAACCGGTTACCGTGACGGAGGAGGAATGCAGCGGGCTGGATGCCTGCTTTGACAGACCTGCCCGGACGCCCGGAGAGAGGCTGGCGGCGTCCTATGTGAATTTTTATATTGCCAACGGCAGTGTGGTGATGCCTGGCTTTGGAGATCCTGCGGACGAGGAGGCCAGAAGTATTCTTCAGGGGCTTTTTCCGGACCGGCAGGTCATACAGATCTACGCCAGAGACATATTGATCGGCGGGGGAAATATTCATTGCATCACTCAGCAGATCCCCGCGTCCGGCGGCGAAGCGTGAGAAATTCGATTTCTGCACGGCAGGCATCAGAGCAGCAAGGACCCACAGATTAAAAAGCGCCTGCGGTCAGGCAGGCAGGGAGGCATTTTATATGAAGACTATTACCACGGCGGCGGTGCAGATGTACTGTAACCGCTCCAGAGAAGAAAATATCGCCGCGGCGGAGGAAAAAGTGCGGGAAGCCGCCGCCGGCGGAGCGCAGGTGATATTGCTGCCGGAGCTGTTTGAGACCTGGTATTTCTGTCAGGAGAAAAATTATGATTCCTATGAACTGGCGTCCACCCTGGAGGAAAATCCTGCCGTCAGGCATTTTCAAAAAATAGCGGCAAAGCTGAAGGTGGTGCTGCCCATAAGCTTTTTTGAGAGAGAAGAGAATGTAACCTACAATTCCGTGGCTATGATCGATGCCGACGGAAGCATTTTGGGTGTCTACCGCAAGACCCATATTCCCGACGACCATTTTTATCAGGAGAAGTTTTACTTTACTCCGGGCAATACCGGATTTCGGGTCTGGGATACGGCCTATGGAAGGATCGGAGTGGGGATCTGCTGGGACCAGTGGTTTCCGGAGACAGCCAGATGTATGGCGCTGATGGGCGCCCAGCTGCTTCTGTATCCCACTGCCATCGGTTCGGAGCCCATTCTGGAATGCGACAGTATGCCCCACTGGCGGCGCTGTATGCAGGGCCATGCCGCCGCCAACGTGGTGCCTGTGATTGCCGCTAACCGGGTGGGAGAGGAGACGGTGAATCCTTCGGAGGAAAACAACCGACAGTCCTCATCCCTGACCTTTTACGGATCCTCCTTTATCGCCGATGAAACCGGGGAGATTCTGGAGGATGCCGGACGCGGCGAAGAGAAGGTGATTCTTCATGCCTTTGACCTGGAGGCCATTGAGAAGCTTCGCTTCAGCTGGGGGCTGTTCCGGGACAGACGGCCTGAAATGTATAAGGGCCTGGTCCGGTAAAGGAAATGCCGGGAATATCAATTCTCTTCATCCACGATTTTGGCGTTGGGATAGATGCGCTCCATCCGCTCATCGTCAAAATGACTGTCCAGAAATTCGTCCAGCGCGGTCAGCTCCTGTCCGCCCGGATTTGAAGCGTCATTGGTATGACGCTCCGTATATCTGGCCAGGGCCAGGGAGGACAGGAGCATATTGAAGACCATGAAAACAATCATGCAGTTGAAAAAGATTGTTCCGAATTTTTTGGGGATTTTTTCCACCCATTCGGACAGCTTCGGGTAAATCAGCTTCAGCCACACTACGGCGGCGATTCCCCAGAAAAAGCAGTAGAGCAGATTGATCCGTCCGCCCAGGTTAAACGCGAACCCGCTGTAATCCCAGAAGATAGTACCGAACACCATCTCCGTAAATACGCTGCAAATGTATTCGTAGACACCGCCCAAAAGAGTTCCGGCCATGAAAATATAACCGTCGCTTTTATTGCGGTAGCGGTACAGGAACAGGGTCAGCAGAGCACAGCCAAGCCCCCATACAATGCTGAAGGGCCCGTAGACCACACTGCTGCGGCTCATCAGGGTGTGGGTAGTGATCAGCATAAATATGGTTTCAGTGATATCCCCCAGGAAAGCGCCGATGAAAAACAGCGCAGTCAGCTTATAAAACCCGCAGCCCGCCGCAAATACGGCGGGTTTTTCTGTTTTTTCCCGATTTTTGATGTCCTCCACTATGGCGGACTGGTCGATGGAGGGAAAGGACTTCTCCATACGTTTCCGAACCCGGTTCGTGAGCGTGTTTTCCAAAACCCGGGAAGTCTGCTGGATTCCTTCGGTGAGCTGGGCCAGCCTTCTGGCAGTGATCTTCATACCCAGGACTGCCATGGCGGTAGTCAGAAAGTCCGTGAGCAGAAGGCCGGCGGCAGCCCATTGAACCACCAGGGCCACAGGCCGGGGAACCAGGCGGAAAAGTCCGCAGATTAATCCGTTGGAAAATTTCATGGTTACTACTGCCAGCACACCCCAAAGCAGGGAATAGCGCAGACAGATATAGCCTCCCAGGTTATACCGGATGTGAGAATAATCCCAGAGCTTTTTATGGAAAATCTTTTCCATAAGCAGCCCCGTGAGATATTCCAGCATAGCGGCCAGCAGGCCGCCTCCCAGAAACAGGAAAAACAGGTTTCCCGTCAGCTCCGGCAGAAACAGGGCAAACAGGGTGGAACCAAACCCGTAAATGGGACATAGGGGTCCGTTCACAAAGCCCCGGTTTACAAAGTGCCTGCGCTGAATGGCGGCCCAGCACACCTCGATGCACCAGCCTGCAAAGGAATAGACAAAAAAGAGCCAGGTTATGTCGGAAAGGGAATATACCATAAAAATCTCCAATTCTGAAAAATGTGTTTACACCTGGCAATACATAAGCTGTATATTGCCGGAGCCGGTGTACAGATCCATAAATATGCTGTCGCTGATATTGACGCCGGGATCCGAATACCGTTCTGTGAAAATGCTTCCCCGGGACTGAAACGAGGAATGATTTTCGTCCGTCAGCCGTATCACCAGCTGGGAGGAAATGATGTCGCCGATCTCAATGAGAGCTGATTGCTCCAGCTCGTCCAGATGATCCATATCCTTTATATGCAGGCCGCTGAGCTTGTTATACAAAGTCTTGGCCAGCTCCTGAGAAAAGCCGTAAAGAAACAAATGGCAGTTGAGGCCCTTGATCATGGACCGGACAATGACATCGCCGTCCACATAGCCTTTGTACACACAGGCCTTTGTGGTTTTTACAGGAATATGATACATTCCTGTCAGAAAGCTTTTCATGGTACCCCAGATGAGCTCCTCCTTATTGCCGAAAAGATTCCGGGGATCCATGGGCTCGTTCTGCATAAACTTTTTATCGCAGGTGCACACGTGCATGGTCAGCCAGGTGAGCAGACTGCCCACAAAGTTTTTCAGGACACCCTTGGAAAAGTTTTCCTCTATTTCTTTTTTGTATCCAAGCACTGTATTTTGAAATTGCTTGTGGAGTCTGGCGTGCTGGCGGCAGTCCACATAGTTAAGCTCCTTCTGCAGCGCTTCCTCTGCCGCAAAGTGACGGATCGTATATGTTATCAGGAAGTCCAGAATGTCACAGCATTCTTTTTTGCTTTCATCGACACCTGAAGACTGGGTAATATCCAGCAGCTGTTCGATCCGGGAAAATAATTCCCTGTGCTGTAAATCGATCAGTTCATTTCCGATTTTGTATTCGTCTTTCCACAAGTGTACCTTGCCCATAAATGTTCACTCCTTTGATCATTCAATGTTCAATTTAAATATTTTGTCCGTCATGGACAGGCGGATCCGGTACAGATCGTGATCCCAGGCGGTGCGCAGACGCTGGTCTGTGATAGCAAGAGTCTCCACGGTCAAAAGCTGTCCGCCGTGGAACTCCATGACGGCTCCTGCCGTATAGATCCGGTTTTCGGATATTTCGGGTTTCCGGCTCACAATAAAGTTCAGAATCACGTTGTCACAGTTTGTGGTGTCCGTCAGGATAATTCTGTCCTGATCCTTATGTAAAATGACCTCTCTTGTATAGAAGCGGCCCGGTTCCGGAAGAGGATAGGCCCCTGCCAGATCCATGGAAATAAGAGCATGCTTTTCGGTCAGGTCCGTATGGACATCCGAGGCCCTGTATCGGGGGCCGTCCCGCTGATCCATTCCCGCTATGGAAGGCAGGTTATGATACCCTGACTGCATGGTCCAGATTTCATACCTCTGAGAGGAAAAGGTCTTGCGAGTATAGCTTTCCACACCGATATCCGCCAGAAGAGGCTCACCGTTTCTGTACAGGGTAATGCTTCCGGTATCGTTGTGGTTGTGATTGTCATCATTGTCCCCGGCCTTAACTGCCAGACTGAAGGAACGGCTTCTGGCTATAAACAGGCCGATGCTGGGATAAAAAATATCCCGGCGGCGCAGGGGCGGCGAGGTGTCGTATGCCATAAGCTGGGTGTAAGTAAAAGCGTTCTGCAGACGATAATACAGGTTCAGCCGATAGATCTCTTCCTCATAGACCTCTTCGCTGGCCGCCTGATAATCCTTTGCGGCAAAGAGCATCAGCTCCGGCTGGTTCGTATGTCTGCCGAAAAGAAATTCTCTGACTCCGCAGCGTCCTGCCACGGGAGAACAGTCCGCAAAGTTAAAGTAATATTTGCCGTCAACATGGACATTGGCGATATAGGCTGCCATATTTCGGATCTTTTCCCATTGGTACAGATGGCGGAAGGCGCCTCCTGTCACCTGATCCATCAGATCGCAGGCGGCATCCAGACATAGGCCTGCCCGCCGGAAATACTGGGCGCCTTCGTCGCAGCAGCCGTCGTCTGCATAATCCTTCAAAAAGTAATCACAGCTGGAGGCGGCTTTTTGCAGAATCTGTCTGCGCATGTCCTCCGGCCAGGGATGAAGAAAGGCGGCGAGCAGAATATTCTGGGTGCACCAGGGCGTCCAGTTGCACATGGGTTCCTCCCCGCTGCCCATCCACCAGAAATGCTCCTTCAGATAAGGCGCTATGATCCGCCGTTCCAGCTCCCGGCTGATCCTTTGGGAGATAAAGGGGCTGATCTCGTCCAGCCGTCCTTTCAGCAGGTAGTGGATGCAGGCCAGCTGGGCCCCTGTCTCGCAGGCGAAAAGGTCCAGCACGGGACGGGAAGAATCGGGCAGCGGCTCCTGGGGAGCTCCCCGTACATAGGAATTGTGGGCCGGGAGCTGCCAGGCGCTCTCCTCACAGAGGGCAAAAATGCCGTTGACAATTTCGTCCAGAAACCGTCCCTCGCCCTCCGCACATTCCGCCAGAGCCAGACTGTTTAAGGCAGTTCTCCGTTCAAAATAAATGTTTTCGAAGTTGACCCGGTTGCCAGTTCTGGAAAAAGCCATATAATCCGTGGCATGAATGGAAGGCCAGGCATATCCCTGCCACCGCCTGCCCTCCAGGATCAATCGTTCCTTTAATGCTTCAGGCAGTTCTTCGAAGGCGGCCCGTTCTTCTGCCCGGGGAAACGGGAAAAAGGGCTTGAATTTTGCGCCGCCGGACAGAAATTGTGCAGCTGCCTCCTGAAAACGCATTTCCAAAATAGATCACCTTCTTTTGGGTATTTTTTTTCAATAAATGAGTATAGCACAGAATGACAAAATAAGGTAGTGGTGAAAAAAATATTTTACAGTGTGAACAATAGCGGAAAAACAGTAACATAAAGGAATTTATGGAGAGTAATCATTAGAATATTGACTGGCCGGGCGGATGCGGTATATGATAGAAGAAAGTACAGGCAGCGGGAAGGGAGAGGAGATATGGCCATTTTATCATTGAAGGTGATTGACAAATGCGGAAATACCGTTTGTGTAAACAGCGGAGAGGATTTTGCGGACCTGGTGTGCATGCACACCTACCAGGAGGGAGACCGGATCACCCTGGAGACCTCGGAAAAAAATATTTATATAGTCTGGCAGGTGGATGATGCCATGGGGCCTGCGTTCGTTTACATAACGGACAATGTATCCTATCAGATTCCCTTTGGAGAGAAGCGGGTCTGCTATTCTCCCAAGGTGTTTTCCGGCAGCAGCCACTATCTTTATGCCAGAACAGCCAGGCAGGATGAGGTGGAGGCATATCGGAACCTGGCGCTGAATCCTGCGGATCAGCATGATGATACAGGCTGTTTCCCCCACGCCTCCGCCAATGTGGAGACTCGGGGCGAGTCCGTGTTTGCGGCCCGAAACGCCATTGACGGCGTGCTGGCGAACCGGTCTCACGGCTCCTGGCCTTATGGCTCATGGGGAATTAACCGCCAGGAGGATGCGGTCATGAAGGTGGATTTCGGGAGAAAAGTGAAAACGGACAAGGTGGTGCTGTACACCCGCTCCGATTTTCCTCATGACAATTGGTGGGTGCGGGTAACCTTGCGTTTCTCGGACGGAACCAGCCGGGAATTTGCACTGGAAAAATCCTCCACGGGGCATGAGCTCACATTTGAGGAAAAAGAAATCACCTGGATCGAGCTGGGCAACCTGATAAAGTCCGAGGATCCATCGCCTTTTCCGGCGCTGACGCAGATCGAGGTGTACGGAAAAAACGCCTGAAACAGATGGATTGTGTAAGCTGTCATGACCTGTAAGAAATATGTGTAGATGTAAATCCTGAAAATCCGGGTTCGGGTTTTCGGGATTTTTTCATTTTACCTGCGGAAAAACCAAAATGGAAACCACATATAACAGAAATGAAAACCTGTCTGAATAAGCTTAAATCGTGTAAACTGATTAAAACTGAATTAATATTTGGGATTTTTTTGTGGAAAACGTAAAATTAACTTTGAAGGGAAGGAAAACATAATGAAGAAAATTGGAGTGATCGACTATTATTTGGACCAGTACCATTTTGAAAATTATCCCACCTGGATCAAAGAGGCATCCAAGGGAACCATGGAGATCGCGTATGCCTGGGCGATGGTGGAGCATGAGGGGGGCAAGACCAACGCCCAGTGCTGTGAAGAGCAGGGAATACAGCTTCTTTCTTCTATAGAAGAGGTGATAGAAAAAAGCGACTGCCTGATCGTTATGTCCCCGGACAATCCGGAGATGCACGAGGAGCTCTGTGCTCTGCCTCTGGCAAGCGGAAAGCCCACCTATGTGGATAAGACCTTTGCGGTGAGCCGCCAGGCCGCTCTGAATATTGTGGAGATGGCCCGCCAGGGCAAAACTCCCTTCTTTTCCACATCCGCTCTGCGCTATTCCAAAGAATACAGCAATGTGGCTAAAGAAGGTATCGAGGCTATCAGCAGCAGAGGACCCGGCATGTTTGGGAACTATGGGATTCATCAGCTGGAGCCCATCATATGTATGATGGGAGCCGGAGTGGAAAAAATAATGTACGTGGGGACGGAAAGCACGCCCTGCTTTATCCTGCGCTACCGTGACGGCCGTTTTGCCTCCATGACTCAGCTGGGCTGGGAATGTGATTTCAGTGTGGCCATCAATTACAAGGGTGATCATGCGGTAGTAATTAACGGAGCGTCGGATTTTTATCAGCAATTTATTGTGGAGCTGGTCGGATTTTTTGAGGACGGACGGCCCCGGGTTCCGGCGGAGGAGACCCTGCAGATCATTACGATTCTGGAGTACGGCCATAAGGCCATGGAACAGCCTGACACCTGGGTGGAGCTGCCGGTATAATTTTTTATCTGCGTCAAAAGGCGTGAGACAGCGCCGGCATTGGTATTAGAATGTCCGATAAAGCGGACATGGGTGTGAAATGATGGAAAAAAATAAACTGGGAAAGCAATTTCACTTTGACAACGAATTCTGGGATGCTCCCATGCCCTGTGGAATCATAGATCTTTATCAGCTGGGGGAGATATCCTGTGAATATGGATATGTCATAGAAGAACATGAGCAGTATGTCAACGAGATCACCTACGTGATTTCGGGATCGGGTTACAGCTATATCGACGGAGAGGAGATCCAGCTGAAGGAAGGGGATGTACTTACGTGCGCCATGGGCCGCCGGCATTCTATCCGGGCTTCGGACACGGATATTCTGCGTTTTGCATATATTGGCTTTCGCTTTCGCAGTGCGCCGGATTCCCCCGACATGGAGCTGCTGCAAAATTGCTATCGCCAGTCCTACACTCTGGCAAGGGATCAGAATGATTTGATGTTTCCGCTGATACGGGCCATCAACGAACTGTATGCCAAAGCGGACTTCTGGCCTGTAATGCTCAGAGGGTATTGCGAACAGATTGTGATCCAGGCGGCCAGGGATTCCAGGGTGGTGCACAATTCACCCATGGCCACTGATCGCACCAACCGTTCTGTCAGCGCGGAAGTATACAAGATTATACAGTATGTTGACAAAAATATTGAAACCATAGGAGGCCTGCGGGAGATTGCCCACGCCATGGGATATAATTACACCTATTTGTCCCATGTGTTTTCCAGGGTGACAGGAGTGACATTACAGAAATATATCAGTCAGAAGAAGATCGAGAGGGCAAGACAATTGCTGCGTTACGGCGATTTTACCGTGACAAAGGTGGCGGAGATGCTGAATTACGAAAGCCTGCAGTCCTTTTCCAAGGCATTTCGAAGAGTGATGGGAGTGACTCCCACCGTTTACATTCAAATGGAGAAAGAGGAAGACCGCACAATAGAGGAGAAAAAATATGAAGAAGAATCCGAGGCACACCGGGAATAAACAGGGGAAAAGCAAGCTTAACACGGAGGGGAATCTCCGGGGCTTCGGACGGCCGGGGGCAGGCCTGAAGCGCGGCCTTGCAATATTTTTTGCGGTGACCCTGGCGCTGAATCCTGCTTTTGCCCATGGCTCGGAAGCAGGGGGAATCGACCTGACAGCGGGAGCTGATACGCCCTCTGTTTCCATGGGGGATGCCGGTGGTTATGTCTCCGATTCCGGTTTTGTGGGAGTTCCCTACCTGACGGTGCCTGAGGGGTTTGAGGTTACAGCTTCTATTGTAGTAGAGGCGGAAAATTATAATTCCGGATCCAACGGAGGCGATATATGGGCTGCCGAGAACGATTTTGAAAATAATGGCTGGGACAGCGCAGACTGGAGCGGCGGGAAGGGAATTCGCTTCGGAAGCTGGGGATACTGTAATTATACCTTTACGGTGCCGGAGGATGGTCGTTATCTGGTAAGCGGCTATGTTGCCAGTCTTGCCGGTAACAAAGGCTTTTTGCGGTTTAATATTGACAGTCGGGAGGGATACCTGTATGTACCGGAGGCATGTGGCAGGCCTGCGGAGGTTCCGATGCTGTCTTCTTATGCGCAGGACTCAGAGGCAGGGATCATTGATCTTACGGCGGGAGATCATACAATATATATTTCCATGCAGGGAGATGCCGGTGACGATGCCCATTGGTGCTATTTCGATAAATTTGTGCTTAACAGGATAGAGGAAAGCGGCGGAGAAGAACCGGATCCCAGCCCTGATCCGGGTCCCGGCGAGGATCCCTTCCTGGAGGTGGAGGCGGAAAACTGTATCTTCAGTAGTGGTCTTGAGTCAGGAGACGGAGACAGTAATTTCAGCCAGGTCAGCGGCGGATTTGCCTTGAGGAACCAGGGAAGTTCGGGAACCATCAGCGGCAGAGTGGTGCTGGGAGAGGCCGGAAGCTATTATGTGCGTGTCTATGTGGGAAGCCGGGAAGGAAACAGCGGAACAGACAGCATTACCATAGACGGAGGTTCCTCCTATCATCTGATGGTGCCGGAGTGGACGGCGCCGGGCTGGTATGGGGCGGAGCTTCGGGACCCTGCAACGGGAAACCCGGCAGGTCCTCTGCCCCTGGAGGCGGGCGAGCATACCTTTGAAATCACCTCCAACGCGGCCTGGTGCTACTATGACCGGATCGAATTCAGCAAGACCTCGGCGGATGCGGCAATGCAGGAGCTGACCATTTCGGCAGTGCGTGGAACGGCGGCCAATAATAATTTTGCGCTGGCCGGAGCGGGCATGTTTGCGGATACCCCCTGCGACAGAGCAGTGCTTCGCCTGATCGGGGATAATACCTTTACCTATACACTCCATGTGCCGGAGGCAGGAAATTATAAGATTACCAGCCGTGCATCGGGGAAAAACAGCGATTCAGGGACGGCGGTGCTTCGCCTGAACGGCGCAGACTATGATGTAAGTGTGGAAGCCAGCGGCCAGGAATCCGGTATGCCTTTGAAGGAGGCCGTGGTGGCGGAGAGTGTGGCTCTGGAGGCCGGAGATGTAACGGTAACCTTGTCCACCGGGACGGCGGCCTGGTGCTACATAGACCAATTTGTGTTTACGAAGGCAGAGGACGGCGGAGAGGAACCGGATCCCGGTCCTGATCCGGGTCCCGGCGAGGATCCCTTCCTGGAGGTGGAGGCGGAAAACTGTATCTTCAGTAGTGGTCTTGAGTCAGGAGACGGAGACAGTAATTTCAGCCAGGTCAGCGGCGGATTTGCCTTGAGGAACCAGGGAAGTTCGGGAACCATCAGCGGCAGAGTGGTGCTGGGAGAGGCCGGAAGCTATTATGTGCGTGTCTATGTGGGAAGCCGGGAAGGAAACAGCGGAACAGACAGCATTACCATAGACGGAGGTTCCTCCTATCATCTGATGGTGCCGGAGTGGACGGCGCCGGGCTGGTATGGGGCGGAGCTTCGGGACCCTGCAACGGGAAACCCGGCAGGTCCTCTGCCCCTGGAGGCGGGCGAGCATACCTTTGAAATCACCTCCAACGCGGCCTGGTGCTACTATGACCGGATCGAATTCAGCAAGACCTCGGCGGATGCGGCAATGCAGGAGCTGACCATTTCGGCAGTGCGTGGAACGGCGGCCAATAATAATTTTGCGCTGGCCGGAGCGGGCATGTTTGCGGATACCCCCTGCGACAGAGCAGTGCTTCGCCTGATCGGGGATAATACCTTTACCTATACACTCCATGTGCCGGAGGCAGGAAATTATAAGATTACCAGCCGTGCATCGGGGAAAAACAGCGATTCAGGGACGGCGGTGCTTCGCCTGAACGGCGCAGACTATGATGTAAGTGTGGAAGCCAGCGGCCAGGAATCCGGTATGCCTTTGAAGGAGGCCGTGGTGGCGGAGAGTGTGGCCCTGGGGGCCGGTGATGTGACGGTAGTCCTGATCACCGGGACGGCGGCCTGGTGTTACATAGATCAATTTGTGTTTACGAAGGTAGAGGACGGCGGAGAGGAACCGGATCCCCTCCTGGAGGTGGAGGCGGAAGACTGTACCTTCAGCGGCGGGCTTGCTTTGGGAGACGGGGATGGCAATTTCGCGCAGGTGAGCGCAGGATATGCCCTGCGGAATCTAGGAAGCCAGGGAACCATCAGCGGCAGAGTGGTGCTGGGAGAGGCCGGAAGCTATTATGTGCGTGTCTATGTGGGAAGCCGGGAAGGAAACAGCGGAACAGACAGCATTACCATAGACGGAGGTTCCTCCTATCATCTGATGGTGCCGGAGTGGACGGCGCCGGGCTGGTATGGGGCGGAGCTTCGGGACCCTGCAACGGGAAACCCGGCAGGTCCTCTGCCCCTGGAGGCGGGCGAGCATACCTTTGAAATCACCTCCAACGCGGCCTGGTGCTACTATGACCGGATCGAATTCAGCAAGACCTCGGCGGATGCGGCAATGCCGGAGCTGACCATTTCGGCAGTGCGTGGATTGGCGGCCAATAATAATTTTGCGCTGGGAGGAGCAGGACTTTTTGCGGATACTATCAGTGACAGGGCGGTGCTTCGCCTGACCGGGGACAATACCTTTACCTATACACTCCATGTGCCGGAGGCAGGGTATTATAAGCTGACCTCCTGGACCATAGGGAAAAACAGTGATGGAGGAACAGCCGGCCTGGAGATAGGAGGAGAGTATTATCCGGTCAGTATAGAGGCCGGCGGTGCGTCAGGCGGTATGCACCTGAAAGAGGGCATAGTGGCGGAGAATGTGGCGCTGGAGGCCGGAGATGTGACTGTGACACTGACCACCGGAACAGCGGTCTGGTGTTATATAGATCGGTTTGTGCTGACAAAAACAGATGAGCCTGCGGAGGATCCTGGCGCGGAGGGAAGCCTGGCGCTGGAGGCTGCCAGGGGAAGAATCATGGCGACGGAAGGAAGCGGTCCCATTGCCGGATTTTCCACCGGAGACGGAAATTTCTCCAATCCTGAAAACAAGACCTACCTGCGTCTGTGGAGCGGCAGCTCAGGCGACGTTACCCGGGTGGACTGGCAATTAAAGCTGCCGGAGACGTCAGACAGCTATAAGGTTATTGTCCGCATGGGAACCATCGGTATGGACTGCGGGCGGAATGAACTGATCATAGGCGGGAAGAGCTATTATTTTACCACTCCCACGAAGGAGAGCGCCAATGAAGATCAGGTCCAATGGTATGACCTGGAACTGACAGACCGGTATGGAAATCCGGTAGGTGCGCTTCCGCTGACCGGAATGCTGACACAGACAAAAGAGGATCCGGCGGCTTCGCTGCAGTCCAGGCAGACGGCAGCGTTTGCCGAGCCCACAAAGCGGATAGCGGTTCAGTTAATTCACAGAGGCGGCGCCGGGGCAGAGTGGTGTTACCTGGATTCCATCCGGTTTGAGCCTTCCGGGGAGAAAGCTGCACCTGTGAATACCCTGAAGACAGAGGCGGAAGCAGGACTGATTCTGGAGGGAAAGGGCAGCGGGGCTATTTATACTACCGCCGACGGAAACTTCAAACCCTCCGGAGGGATGAGCCTGCGGATGATGGGGGGACCTGCCAGGATACAATATACGCTGGAGGTGCCCGAGCGGGGCTGGTATATGCCCTGGGCAACTGCGAGCAGCAGAGCCGACAATTCCGGAAGGGATAAGCTGAGGGTGGAAAATACCGAGTGCTGGCTGAGTATTCCGGCAGGAATAGCGCCCGGCAGAAAGGAGATCAGCTGGCAGACAGAGGACGGAGCTGCGGCCACTCCTGTCTGGCTGGAAAAAGGCGAATGTACTCTGACCCTGACTTATGACAATGCGGCCTGGTGCTTCTATGATACACTGGAGCTTCGGCCGGTGGATGTGCCCTCACTGGAAGAGCTGGTAAAAGCCATAGACGCCCTGCCGGAATCCAAGACCATTCAGCTGGCTCATTCGGCGGACTTTGAGAAGGTTTTCCAGAAAATGAAGCTGTACCAGTCCATGGCGGAGCTGTACGGCTGGGAAAAGCTGGATGATGCCCGCCAGGCCAAAATGCTTCTGAACAAAGCCAGGATGGCGGCGCTGTATGCGGATCCCGGCGCGCCCTCGGGAAGATATCAGTACGAATGGGAGGACGGCACGCCCCAGGGAGGTGCCGCGACAGTAAGCGCAGGCGGCGCCATGAGCAGTGCGGACGGAGACGCTTATGTATATATTTTCGACGGCAGTGTAGTTATGTATTTTTATGTGCCGGAGAACAGAAGGTATCATATATTTTTCAAATCTGCCGTGGACGATCCACAGGCGAAGGATAAGTGCGATACTGTGATTCTCAATGGAGGAAAGAATTATCTCTATACTTCGGAGGGGCATGCGGGACAATGGCAGCTTGGCCAGATGGGAAAGGAACGATATGTGAACGGAAAGCTGGCACCCCAGCCTCCGGCAGGCGGCTATTGGCTTAACGCCGGCTGGAATGCCATTGTACTTCAGGCCAATTGGGGCTATGCCTGCTACGACAGCTTTTACATAGAGCCTGCGGATTATTACATGTATGACGGCTGGTATTATCCTTATGAGGTGGAGGAGCTGATTGATAAAATGCCCTCCTGGGAGCAGGTGAAACCGGAGGACTATGAGCGCGTGTGGAGCGTATTCCGGGCATATCTGACTCTGGACATGGAAGGAAAATATAATGTCCGCAATCGGGACAAGCTATTGATGGCCCAGGCCAGGTCGGATGCTTTATGGCATTGGCCCGATGCCCCGGAAGGCACATTGTGGTACGAGCTGGAATACAGCCAGATGGCAGGAAATTCCACTGCGGGCTCGGACAGGTGGACCTATGAAGGCTACACGGGAACCGGATATGCATATTTGTTTGACGCCGGCTTTTTGTGTGAAGCATATGTGCCGGCAGGCGGGACTTACGATATCTATCTGCGCAGCGGAAGGGTGCCGGAGGGCGATAAATGTGACTTTGTATATGTGAATGGAACGGAATATCTGACGGCGGTCCCGGCAGGAGAAAAAGCCTGGCAGATTACTTCGGTGGGCTTGGAAGCCTATGAAGATGGAAAAATTAAATGCCAAATGCCGGTGGGAGGCATCTGGATGAATCAGGGCTGGAACGCTGTGGACATCCAGGCCAACTGGGGTTACTGTGCCTATGATGCGCTGATCATCATGCCCGGGACAGGAAGCACTCCCGGGGAGACGGAAGGGGCTCCTTACTCCAAAAATGCCAATCTGCAGAACGCATACATGGGATTGGGATTCCCTCAGCAAGGATTCGTGGAGGAAGGCGCAGCCTGGCAGGCTATGTCCCGGGGGGAGGCTTCTATGGACAGAACACTATCCGGAAAGGAAACGGATGTTGAAAGGCTTTCCCCAAACCCGGGGGAAGAAACGGACAAAACCGGAACAGCTCCCTGGAAATACGCGGCGGCAGCAGCCTTTGCAGCTTTAGCGGCAGCGGTCATAGGCGGTCTGGTGATCCTGGCCGTAAAGAAACCGGGAAAGCCCGGTAAGGCGAAAGGAAAGCCAAAAAAGAGCGGCAGACCGGAAGGAAAGCCGAAAAAGAGCGGAAGACCGGAAGGAAAGACCGGAAATGAACCCGGAGCAGGCGGAGAGGAAGGCTGATATGAAAAAAGAGAGAATGCTGATCTTAATATTGCTGGTCTGCCTGCTTGCCGGGTGCGGCAAGGATAAGGGCACAGCTCAGGAGGAAGGGACAGAAACGTCTCTTCCCGGGGAAGAGGCCATGGAGGAATACAGCATGGTGATTACTGCCTGGGACACTCCCAGACAGGTGCTGGACGAACTGAAGAGCCGGGGCTGTGAGTATACAGAATATTACGACGGAGCCCTCCTTCTGCGGGAGGAGACGGCGGCGCTGGGTGATGTGGTCAGCATTTATCTCTGCGAGGGCACCTACGAGGTAGACAGCGGAGATTTCATTCAGGCAGACTGTACCAATAAGGTATCGATCCAGGGAGCCGGCGCTGACAAAACCATTATCCGTGCCCGCAGCAGTGTCAGGCAAAGCAGAGGATCGGCAGTGGACATTGTGGGAGGCGGAGAAAAGGCTGTGACGGTGAAGGACCTGACCATCATCGGTTTTGAGTACGGAGTACAGATCCAGAACGCACAGGGCGTGGTGCTGGAAAACCTGGTACTGGAGCAGAACCGGAATGCGGGAGTAAGACTGGCAGGGGCCTGGGAATGCCAAATCTCCGGGTGTATTTTCAGGGAAAACGGAGAGCCGCAGAAGGGTGACACCGGATATGGCCTGATGCTGGATGCGGAAAGCTTTGGCAATACCGGCGCCGGCAACGGGTATCTGAACAACGGAAACCGCAATGTGGTGGATCGTCCGGCTTTATGGCAGTCTGACACGGACAATGACAACCTTATTGAATTGGAAAAGGACTATACCTTGTCCCTGGAGGCAAAGGAGCTGAAGGACCCGGTGATCGAGGCAAGGAATGCCAGGCCCGATGAAAACTCCCTGCGGTTTGAGGCGGAGGAGGGCGGCTTTTACGGAGCCGCCGAGGTCAGCCAGGGGAAAATGCCGGAGGCTTCCGGCGGGAAGTATATGTTTTTGGCCGATGGAGCGCTGTTTTTCAGGGTGAATGTTCCGGAGGAGGGTTATTACCGTGTCTTTGTGGCCGGAGGAAGCGACGACGGCAATAATAAGTGTGATAAATTCTCCATCAACGGCGGCCAGGAGTATCTGACTTCCTTCCCATGGCAGGGGGAGGCAGCCTGGCAGCTTTCCCAGCCGGGCCTGGAGGTCTGGACAAATAATGTGCTGACACCCGAGGCGCCGGTGGAGGGATTTTGGTTTAACGAAGGCGAAAATATGATCACCGTGACGGCAAACTGGGGTTATTGCTGTTACGATTGCGTCTACCTGGACAAAATAGAGGGAAACGGAGGCACGAAATGACCATAATGAAGGAAGCAGGAAAAAGGATTATTGTTCTGGCTCTGATCCTGCAGATCGCCTTTGCCGTGTTTCCTTTATGTGCAAGGGCGGAGGAGGAGACTGAAATGCCGTTGTTGAAAGGAATGTTTGCAGCCACCGAGCTGACCACCCAGGGGACTCCCTGGACCCAGGAGGACTGGAACAGTGCTGCGGCCCAGCTGAAGGAAGTGGGAATGGAGCTGCTGGTAATCCAGTATGCGGTGCAGTATTACAGTGAAACCTATAAGGTATACTACTATGTGCCGGGCTTCGACGATCCGGGGCAGAATATAAATGACCGTCAGAATACGCTGCTTTACGCGCTGAACGCCTGCAGGGATCAGGGGCTTAAGCTTTATCTGGGGCTGCATCTGGCGGAGGATATGTGGTTTTCCGCTATGGAAGCGGGCTTTCGGGATGTAGGAAGCGACGGCAGGAGCGCCTTTCTTGCGGAGAGCGCTGAATTTTCCAGCCGGCTGTTCGACGATCTGTGGGAACAGTTCGGACCGGAATATGACGATGTTATTGAGGGCTGGTACCTGCCCTATGAGTTTAACAATATGCTGGGGGACAGTGGACGGAATCGTCTGGTGGAGGACTTTTACCAGCCTCTTACCGACCATATTAAAAAGGTGACTCCCGAAAAAAAGATTTTGATTTCTCCGCTGATCTATCCGCCCATGCTGTCTGATCCCACGGAGGAAATGCTGAGCCTCTGGGAGAAGCTGATGTACGACGTGTGGGCCAAGACCCGGGTGGACATCATCGCGCCTCAGGACGGCTGCGGCTGGGAATCCTCCGTGAAGGAGAATCTGCCGATGTTTTATGAAACCATGGCGCAGGCCAGAGAGGAAGCCCAAAAGGTACGCAACAGCAAGGGCTGGGGCCAGGCCATTGCCTGGAATAACCCGGAGCTGTATTCCATGACCGGCTCCAACACCATGACCATGAAAAGGTTCGGGGCCAATATGCGGGAGCTGGACTCCTATGTGGATGCGCATGTAAGCTTCAGCCTGCATTCCCTGGTGGATCTGGCGCCGGGCAAGGGGGGCACCAACATTACCAACGGCGCCTTCTATGCGGCATATGCCTATGTAGCGGAAAAGGGAAGCCTGTGCCAGACAAGGCTTCCGGCCCCGGAGGGTCTGGAGGCCCGGACGGAAAACAGCTTTGATGTGATGCTGTCCTGGAAGCGGATGTCATTGGAAGGCCTGGAGCTTCCCGTGGCGGGATATCGGATCTGCAGGATGGATGCGGGTGCGCCCGACGAGAGAATTCTGCTGCCGGATGTGCCCCAGCCGGCGGAAACCGAGACGGAGGTAGTTCTGCGGGACGCTCAGCTGGAGAACGGGCACACCTACCGCTATGAGATCTATGCTTATGACGGCTGTGGAAATCTGTCTCAGGAGCCTGCCGCAGTGGAGATCAGTGTTGTGGATGACGCGGTGGCAGTCCGCCGGCTGGAGGACAAGACGCCTCTCACACAGACACAGCTGAAGCTGTATAGTCTGGAGGGAGAACCTATAGTCAGCGGTGATATAGAGAGCCTGAAGGAGGGCGGAGAGCTTCGGATTGGTCTGGGGGACGGCCCGGTACCGGCGCGGTATCTGCTGGAGGTTTCCTCCGGTGAGGAGCAGATCGGTCTGGTAAATCTGCAGGTTTCCTACAGTCCCGGGGAGGGATATTATTTTCCGGACAAAATAGAGGTACTGGCGGACGGAAAGCTGGCCGACACCCTTTATCCGCAGAGGGATTATGGATCCAGTCTTACAGGGAAGGTATGGCTTCCCGTGAGCCTGAAGGGCGTGACGGCGGGCAAGGTGGAGCTGTTGATCACGCAAAGCAGGCCCATGCTTGTGCTGAACCAGATAAAGGCCTATGGCTGTGACGAACAGGTAACGGTGCCGGAGGGCTATCGGGAGCCGGAAAATCTGGTATCGGGTCAGCCGGTCACCGTCAACGGCTACGAAGCCACCCAGAATTTTTCTCCCGACGCCCATTTTCGGGGTGCAGACCGGCTGGTTCTGGACTATGAGGAAGGGATCGTGGGGACGGAGCAGAATTTATATAAGGGCAGTTATGCCACAGAGCTGCTGACCAGAGGAAGCGCCGATCTGCCGTATCTGAGCTGGCAGGAGGACGGGGGAAGCTGCGGGGTTGCCGGAAGAAGCGCGGATGCGGATCGCTCCGTGTGGTTTCGGACCATTAATCTGAGGGGAGCAAGCTATGACCTGACTGTGGAGCTTCCCACGGCGCAAAGTATAAGCGGCATTTCCACCGAGTGGCTTTCCGACAGGGACGCCGCGGTATTTCTGCCGCTGAGAATCGAATATTACGGTATGACAAGAGGCGGCACACAGCAGCTGATCGGCACGGCGCAGCGTCCCGGCCAGGCTCAGATTGACTTTGACAGGCCGATCTCCCAGGATAACTGTCACCGCCCGGACACCTTCCGCTACAAGGTGCGGGATGACAGCGGTACGGTGTATGTGAAAATAATTGCGAGAGTATATCCGCAGTATCCTGCAAACAGCCATTTTGTGAGAGGATTCTGCGTGTACTAAATACATTTTTACAGGAGGTTATTTATTATGAAAAGAAAATGGATCAAAAATCTGGCAGCAATAACACTTACGATGAGTATGGCGCTCTGCGCCTGCGGCGCGCCGGAGGGAGGGGACAGCTCCGGAACAGGCACACCGTCCGCCGGTGACAGCCCGGAGAATACGGAAAGCGGTACGCCGGATACGGACACCCAGGAGTCTGCCGGAAATGCCGTAAGCGATATCAGCGGCACCGTGGTCTTTGCGGTCCGGGACAGCGTGATGGAGCAGACCAGGCTTTATCTGAGAGATTTCAAACAGCTCTATCCCAACATTCAGGTGGAGATCCAGGAGTTTTCCGGCTCCGATGATCTGTATACCTATCTCACCAACCAGGCTACAGCTCAGAATATGCCGGACGTGGTGTACGGCTGGGACAACCTTTCCACCTTTGCCCTGCAGAACTGGATTTATCCGTTGGATGAGTTTCTGGAGAAGGATGATGAGATCCAGTATGTGCCCCAGAGCTTTCTGGACGGCTTTACCTATGAGGGAAAGGTCTATGCCCTGCCCGCCTGGCTGCAGTTTTCCTGTCTGGCCGTGAACAAGGATCTGTGCGACGAGCTGAATCTGGACGTGCCTTCCTATGACTGGTCTATCGACGAGTTTATCCAGCTGGCAAAGGATGCCACCACCAACACCACCTCCGGCATCAACCATGTAGGTTCCCTGGAGCAGTATCTGATGCAGGAATTTCAGGGTATCAAGGGACAGTGGGGCTACGACAGCGAGACCAGAACCTTTGACCTGACCAGCGGCGCCTTTGAAAAATCCGTGGCGATTCTGGACGAGCTGGGCAAGGTGCCTCAGCTGGTGGCGGATGCCATGCGGGATCAAAGTGTGCTGGACGCCGGCGGCGTGGATGATTATTCAAAGAAATTCGGCGCTAATGTGGACGGCGTTTCCGACGGTAAAATCCTGATCATCAATGCCAGCACCTGGGATGACGAGTGGCTGAATCCCTCCCTGCAGGGAGTAAACTGGGACTATTATCCGATTCCCGCCCAGGTAAAGGGTGAGAACCGTCCCATCGTTCATGCGGATTACGCCATGATGCTTTCCACAGCCAGGGATCCCGAGGCAGCCTTCCAGCTGTTAAAATATATTACCTATGGCAAGGACGGCATTTTAGAGCGCATGGAGCTGCAGAACAGCAATGCCAACAACCTGTATGAGAATAACCGCTTTACCATTCCCGTGAGCACTCATCCTGAGGTGGCCGAGGCCTTCAAGGCTTCTGAAAATGTGCCCGAGGGCATCAAATATATGTATGACCATCTGGACATTGCCGTCAAGGGCGATTATTCCAAGGTACTGCCCGATTATTGGGCGGTGATAAACGACAGCATTTACCAGGCAAAGGTCCGTATCGGCGAGGGCGAGGATGCCGCTTCCGTAGCCAGGGAGACTCAGGAAAAGCTGAATGAGTCCTTCGGCGCCAGCTGGCAGATCTTCAGTGAGAAAATGCAGCAGGTTCAAAAGGATTTTGAGGCCATGAGGAATCAGTAACAGGATCAGGAGATTTATAAAATGGCAGGAAAATTTTGGAGGAACAGACATGCCTGGACGGCAGGAATTTTGCTGTCAGGTCTTTTGTGGGGGCTGTG
The DNA here is from genome assembly GCA_947177445.1 of uncultured Lachnospiraceae bacterium. GTDB lineage: Bacteria > Bacillota > Clostridia > Lachnospirales > Lachnospiraceae > Acetatifactor. The sequence continues at coordinate 39,063 of CAMWUL010000002.1, forward strand.
CGGCTGCGGCACGGAAAATGCGGCGCATGCTCCGGGAGAACAGGAGAGCGCACTGTATCACGGAAGCTGGGCGGTTCCCGCCGAAGAGGCTGTGGCGGAGGATTTGTCCGCACCTCAGGGCAGCTGGCAGATTTCTCTGGGGGAAAGGGAAAGTATTTCCCTTTCCGTACCGGAGGACGGTGAGTATATACTGCTTTTGACCTATCAGGTTAAAGGAGATATTGTGCTTCGTACCAGCCTGACGGCCCAGGTGGGGGAGCAGAGCTGCACCACCCAGCTTTTTTCGGTGTGGAGGGATGTGACAAAGCAGTACGGCACGGACCGCTACGGCAATCAGATTCTGCCCACACAGATGACGGAGAAGGTGCCTGTAGATGACTATGTGAGGGATCAGACGGGGGTGGACTGCCAGCCCTTTCGTTTTCTGCTCACAAAAGGAGAACAGACACTGACGCTGGAAAGCCATAATGCAGATCTGGAGCTTTCCCGCATCCGGCTGGTGCGGGCGGATTCTGTGCCGGATTATGCGGAGTACAGAAGCGCCCTGGGCGAACGGGAGGCAGGGAAGGACAAGATTGTGATTCAGGGGGAAAACTACAGCGTCAAGTCCGACTCCTCCATACGGGCGGCCAGCGCCCGGAATCCGTCGCTGGATCCTTACGATTATCGTTATCTGCTGATGTGTGAACTGGACGGCGATTCCTGCGGTGAAGCCGGACAAAAGGTGGAATATGCCTTTGCGGTGGAAACTGCCGGGCTTTATCAGCTCACCTTCCATTACAGACAGGGTGAAGTGGAGGACATTCCGGTATACCGCAATATCCGGGTGGACGGCAGATCCCTGTTCCGGGAGCTGAACAGTGTGGCGTTTCCCTATACGGGACGGGACTATGGGAATCTGACAGTCGCCGCGGAGGGGGAGCCTGTGGAGATCTATCTGGAGGAAGGGATCCATACCCTGCTTTTGGAGACGGACGCCACACCCTTACAGGAGGCGGCAGCAGGACTCAGCGCCGTGAGGGAGGAGCTTTCCGCCGTGGGTCTGGAGGTAAAAAAGCTGGCGGGCACAAAGGCGGATTCCAGGCGCACCTGGGATGTGGAGAGCTATCTGCCGGGAGTGCTGGAGCGGCTGGAGAGCTGTAAAGAACAGCTTCAGATCATCTATGATCAGCTGGGAACCCTGCAGAAGGAAAAGCCTGCGGCGGCTATCGGGATCATTCAGGCCATAAATAACCTGGAACAGGTTTTGGAGGAGCCGAACAAGATGCCCGGCAAGCTGTCTCTTTTAAGCGAGGGGTCCGGATCTGCGGCTCAGCTGATTTCGGATCAGATCGATACATTGAAATTTCAGGGCCTCTGGATAGATTGTATGTATTTGCAGAGCGCTCCGGTGGAGAAGGCGGCCAACGCAGGGTTTCTTGCCCGGGCGGCCTCCAGCGTAAAACGGTTTTTTTATGCTCTGACATTGGAGGAATATACGGATAACCTGGACGAGGTGCTGCAGGTGTGGGTGAATCGTCCCGTGGAGTACACGGAGGTGCTGCAGGCCCTGGCGGACACGGATTTTACACCCAAAACAGGGATACGGGTACAGTTTTCCACCATAGGCAACGAGCAGAGAATCATTCTTTCCAACGCCACCGATCTGGCTCCCGATGTGGTTCTGGGTCTGGGTCCCAACGTGCCCTTTTACCTGGGAATCCGGGGCGCCGTGGCGGATTTGTCCAAGTTTCCGGGATTTGCGGAAACCATGGAGGAGTATAATCCTCAGTCTCTGACACCGTATATCTACGGCGATCAGGTTTTCGGAGCCACGGAGACCCAGGAATTTTATGTGCTGATGTACCGGAAGGATATATTGGAGTCGCTGAATATTGAGGTGCCTAAAACCTGGAAGGACGTGGAGGATCTGATGCCCGTACTCCAGAGAAATTCCATGAACTTTTATCTGCAGCTGTCCGGCTGGAGCGGCACGAAGCCCCTTTACAGCACGGCGCCCTTTCTGATGCAGGCAGGGGGAAATCTGTATGGAGAGGATGCCCTTACCACCGGCGTGAACAGTCAGGCTTCTCTGAAGGGCTTTGAGATCTTAACGGAAATGTATCAGCTTTACAGTGTGCAGCCCACAGTGTCCAGCTTTTATAACAGCTTCCGCTTCGGTCAGATTCCCATGGGAATCTGCAATTTTTCCGATTACATGATGGTCAGCAGGGCGGCGCCGGAGATTGCAGGGAAATGGGCCATTGCTCCGGCCCCGGGGATCGAAGATGAACAGGGCGTCATCCACAACGGTACCGCGGGAGCATCCGCAGCCTGTGCCATCATGGCGGCCTCCCACAAGCAGGAGGAGGGCTGGAAATTCCTGCAGTGGTGGCTTTCCTCGCAGGTGCAGATCGACTTCGGCAATATTCTGCAGACTACTTACGGAACCCTTCATTCCTGGAACAGCGCCAACACCGTCGCTTTTGCCCAGCTGAATTTTCCGGATGCGGACAGAAGGGTGATTCTGGAACAGTGGAGCAGCATGCAGGAAATTAACAGGCATCCTGCCATGTACGCGGTGGAGAGAGAACTAAGCAACGCCTGGCAGAGGGTGGTGGAGAATAACGTGCCGGTCCGGGTGGCGCTGGACGATGCGGCGACGAATATCAACAGGGAGTTTGAGCGGAAGCTTGAGGAATTCGGCTATCTGGATGAAAACGGAAATGTGCAAAAGCCCTTCGTCTATGTGACGGCGGAAGAGATCTTAAAGGAGGCGGCCCATGGAAACCATTAAAAAATATGCCAATAAATATTCCCATTGGGTTCTGCTGAGTCCCTTTCTGGTGTGCTTTGTGTTGTTTATGATCCTTCCCCTGATCTGCGGCATATTTTTGTCCTTCACCCAGTATGACACCATTCAGGCGCCTCAGTTTGTGGGGTTAAAAAACTACCTGACCATTTTTACCAGGGACCGGGAGTTCATGCAGCATGTGCTGCCAAACACCATTGTCTATGCGCTGATTGTGGGGCCGGGAGGCTATATTCTTTCCTTTTTCCTGGCCTGGCTGCTTTCCCAGCTTACAAAGTGGCCCAGGACTATATTGACCATCATTATTTATTCCCCTTCCGTCATGGGAACCGTTTGCCAGAAGGTGGTGTGGGGCGTGATTTTTTCGGGTGACCGGGTGGGATATCTCAACAGTCTGCTTTTGTCCCTGAAAATCATTGACGAACCCATTCTGTGGCTGACCTCGGCAAGCTATCTGCTGCCTATAATGATCCTGGTGGGTCTGTGGTCCAGCATGGGGGTAGGCTTTCTGGCGCTGGTATCGGGCATCATGAATGTAGACGCAGAGCTTTACGAGGCGGCGGCCATCGACGGAGTCCGGAAAAGATGGCAGGAAATTTTGTATATTACGATCCCGGCCATCAAGCCCCAGATGCTGTTCAGCGCCGTTATGGCTCTGGTGAATACCTTTAATTCCCCGGGCATGGGCGTGACGCTTTCCGGTACGAATCCCACTCCCGGCTATGCGGGCCAGCTGATTGCCAATCACATGGACGATTACGGCTTTCAGCGGTATGAGATGGGGTATGCCGCGGCATTGTCCATGATACTGCTGCTGATCGTATGGGTATTTTCCCGGGCGGCTCACGGGCTGTTCGGCGAAAAGGACTGACGGGAACAGGCTTGCGGGAAGAAGATGCACATGAGAAAGAGAGGTTTTTTATGGCAAAGCCTTCGGTAGTAAAAACGGCGCCGCGAAGGTTTAACAGAGATCAGATCATCATTTACATTGTTCTGCTTCCTGTTATTGTGGTAATGCTTCTGCCGGTGATTTATATTATATTTCATGCGTTCAAGCCCATCGACGAGCTGTTTGCATATCCGCCCAAATTTATCACGCTGCATCCCACCTGGGATAATTTCCGTATGCTGTTCGGTGTGGCGGACGCTTCCAGCTGGCCGGTGTCTCTGCGGCTGTTTAACAGCGTGATATCCACCATAGCGGTGGTTGCGGCCTCAGTGCTTATGAGCGCGGCGGCGGGGTATGTTCTTGCCAAAAAGGAATTTCGGGGAAAGCGGGCCCTTCAGCAGATCAACCAGGCGGCGCTGATGTTTGTGCCCCTGGCGGTGGCGGTTCCCAGGTTTTTGATCGTAAAGCAGCTGGGACTGATGAACAATTTCCTGTCCCATATTCTGCCCCAGCTGGCAATGCCGGTGGGCCTGTTTCTGATTCAGCAGTTCGTCAGCCAGGTGCCTGATTCCCTGCTGGATGCGGCCAGGCTGGACGGCTGTTCCGACTATGGGATTTTGTTTAAAATCGTTATGCCGGTGATCAAACCGGCCCTGTGTACCGTGGCGATTCTGGCGTTCCAGCAGGCCTGGACGGCCACGGAGGCTTCTCAGATGTTTATCGATGGGGAAAAGCTGAAAACCTTTGCTTATTTTGTAGAGTCGGTGACGTCGCCCACCGGGGCCTCTCTTGCCGGGCAGGCCATGGCGGCGGCAGCGGCGCTGATCACATTTGTGCCCACCATCGTTTTGTTTATCATCATGCAGTCTCAGGTTGTAAACACGGTTGCCCATTCCGGCATCAAATAGGAGGAGCTATGGCGACAAAAAAACAGAAGCTGGCCGGCCGGATCCTTGCGGCACTGGCGTTTGTCCTGGCAGTGATACTTCCCGGACCTGCGGTGAGGGCGGCGGCCCTGGCCGGGGGAAACGCTACAACAAAAACCTATACCCTGCGGAAGGAGGGCGGAGATTCTCTGCTGATTCCCACCCAGGATGCTTATCTTACCGGAGACGCGCTGTTTCTGGATGATCCCCTGCGGATGCCCGAGGATTTGTACTGGATCGACTCCAGGCTGTATGTGGCGGACACAGGCAATGGCCGAATCGTCTGTCAGGATCTGGAGAGCGGTGAAATACACACCTATGGAGAGGGAATATTGGTGAGCCCCAGCGGCGTCTTTGTGACAAAGGAGGGGGAGATCTATGCGGCGGACGCCTCTCTTGGGGCGGTGGTGGTGCTGGATGAACAGGGAAGAGAGCTGCGGCGCTACGGAAGGCCGGAGAGTACGGCCTTTGGAGCAAACACCCAGTATCAGCCCACAAAGGTGGCGGTGCTGGACAGCGGAATCATCTACATCGTGTCCTCCGGATCCTTTGACGGCATCATACAGCTGGATGCAGAGGGAGAGTTTATGGGATATTATGGATACAATAATATTCCCATGACAGCTCTGGATGTGCTGCAGGATCTTCTGTTTACGGAGGCCCAGAAGCAGAAGCTGTTTAACAAGATCCCCCTGGCCTTCTATAACCTGGCGCTGGACGAGAAGGGGCTTTGCTATACCGTGACCCAGAGAACAGAGGTTACCCCCTTGAAAAAGCATAATATTGCCGGGGTCAACATTTTGGAAAACACTCTGCCTGATGCGCTCCTGGCGGATATCAGTATCGGCCCCGACGGACTGATTTTTGCGGTCAGCGAAAGCGGCCTGATCTATGAACTGGACAACGACGGCCAGCTGCTTTTTGCCCTGGGGGGCCAGGCAGCCAACAGCGAACGCCGTGGGCTGTTTACGCTGGCCAGCGGCATTGCTGTGGATCAAAGCTGCAATCTGTATGTTCTGGATAAGGAGCGGGGGATCGTTCATACCTTTCTGCCCACGGAATATGCGGATCTGATGCATCGTGCCGTAAGGCAGTACCGGAACGGGGAATATTCCGAAAGCAGCCGGACGCTGGAGAGAGTGCTTCAGCTGGCGGGCAATATACAGATTGCCTATCACTATTTCGGGAAGGTGGAGATGCAGCTGAGAGACTATGAGGCTGCCATGGAAAATTTCCGGCGGGCCGGGGAAAATGCCGGGTATTCCGACGCTTTCTGGGAGGTGCGCACCCAGCGGATCAGTAAGTGGTTCGGCGGCGCTGTGATGGGGGTGCTGGCCCTGGCCCTGCTTACAACATTTCTGGCCCGGCGGCGGAAGAATAAGGAGCCTGAGACCGTATATTTTTATACGGACGGACGCAGAGCCCAGGACAGAAAATTTTCGGAAAACCTGAAGTTTTCTTTCCGTTTCTTCAAGGCGCCCTCCAACAGCTTCTATGAGGTGAAGCTGGGGGCGCGGGGGACGGTGGGAACCGGGGTATGTCTGTATCTGCTGGCCTTCCTGGCATTTGCCCTTTATTACGTGGGAAGGGGCTTTGCCTTTACCGGCGTCAGCCTGAGCAATACTTCGCCGCTGTATCTGGTGATTTTATTCTTTCTGCCCACAGGGCTGTTTGTTCTGTCCAGCTACATGGTCAGTGAGGTCAACAGCGGGGAGGGAAGCCTGAAGAGGATGTTTATCGGGATGTCCTATGGCCTGGCGCCCATGATCTGTATTCTGCCGGTGATGACGTTTCTGACTCATATACTGACACGGACAGAGTCCTTTCTGGTAAACTTTGGTTTTATTGTGGCTGTTTTGTGGACTGCGGTGCTGGAGCTTCTGGCGATTAAGGAGATCCATAATTATGAGCCCGGGCAGGTGGCGGTGAATGTACTGCTGACCTTGTTTTTAATGATCGTGATCCTCTTTGCCGGGTCCATACTGGTCATGTTCTGGGACACGGCGCTGGATACGGTGTCTGCGTTGTTTAAGGAGGTGTGCTACCGTGTATTACATTAGCAGGTGGTTGAAAGGCAGGCGGTTTGGAATTTTACGGCGGCGCATCCTTGGGGCGGCGCTGACGTGTGCGCTTCTTATGGGAGCGTTCTGTCTTCCGGTCAGTGCTTCCGCCGGGGAATTCGGCTCCAACAGGTATACCCAGGCCCTGTCCCAGGCCGGGCCCCTGGAAGGGTATGATCTGGAGGGCTATACCCTGCTTCTGGAAAACGATACGTTAGCACTGTACTGGCGCAGAGAGGTAGGAGGCCTGCGGGTTGAGGACAAGCGAAGCGGTTATGTGTGGGGCACCATGGCGGAGGATAAGCCGGAGAATCTGAATCAGCGCTGGTCGGCCATCGCCAATTCCATGGCAGTTATTGATGTGTATGACGGGGACGGAAAGGGATATAAGGCGGGTATTGCGGGAGAGGAGCTGCAGTGTGAGATACAGGGAAGCCAGGTGGAGGTGCAGGCTTGGCTGCCGGATTGGCAGATCGGTTTTACCTTTCAGATAGAGCTTGCGGATAACGCTTTGACCTTTTCTATGGAGGATGAGTCCATTGTGGAGGAAGGCGATTTCCGGATAGCAAATCTGACCTTTATTCCCTTTTTTGGAGCGGTGGACGGAAACTCTCTGCCCGGCTATGTGTTTGTGCCGGATGGCTGCGGGGCGCTGATTCGTTTTTTAAGCCCGAGAAACTACCTGACAGGCTATGAAAAGCGGATCTACGGATCGGATCTGGGGATCGATGCCATTAATTCCTCCTACACCGGGGCGGCGGATACGGCAGCTTTGGAACAGTCTGCCAGCCTGCCGCTGTTCGGTATTACCCATGGACAGGGGCAGAATGCTTATCTGGCGGTGGCGGACAGCGGGGAGGAGTATGGCACTATCGTGGCGGATCCTGCGGGGCTGATCTGTGATTATACCAGGGCCCATATCCGGTTTGTGTACCGGCAGATGTATGAACAGCCGGTGAGCCGGGTGGGGGTGGGAATTCAGACACTTCAGCCAAAGAGGAATGTGGTCAACCCAAGGATTACCTATTATTTTCTCACAGGAGAGGACGCGGGATACGCCGGTATGGCCAGAACATACCGGGGACTGCTGGAAAGCCGGGATATTTTGGGAACAGAGATACTGGAGGGAGAGGTGCCTCTGCGGGTGGATTTTCTGGCGGCGGATATCCGGAAGCAGTTTATCGGCGTTTCCACCTATACTGCCACCTCCGGGGAGCTTTTGGAGAAGGCCGGGAAGGAATTGCAGGACGCCGGGGTATCAAGGCTGGAGCTGGGGCTTGTGGGATGGCAGAAGGGCGGTCTTAACGGATACCGGAAGACAAAGGATGTGGACCATACCGTTTACGGTGCGCTTTCCCGGCTGCAGAATGTTCCGGAGCTGGTGCTGTCCCTGGCACCCTTTTCCGCCAGAGAGGGCCAGCTGGATAAGCGCAGCGAGGGAGCCATCTCCCTGTCCCAGGAGCTGATCGACAGGAAGCTTACGGATCGCAGCGGAGCCCAGGAAAAATGGCTGGGGGATGTGTATTATCTGAAGCCGCAGAAGGCGGCAGAGGCGCTTGAGCGGCAGGCGGCTGCCCTGGCTCAGGGGGGTTTTGGCACCCTGCTGATACAGGAGATGGATCTGCTGTATGGTGAATACCTGGACGGCTCCGAGACCAGCCGAAGTCAGGCTCTGGAGCTGATCCAGAGCACGGTGGAGGAATTGTCGGGAAGATACGAGAAACTGATTCTGACCCGGCCCAATGCCTGCCTGTTCGGCAGTATGGACGGCTATGACCAGATGCCCATGGTCAGCAGTCAGTTTTTGTATGAGACGGACACGGTGCCTTTTCTGCAGATGGTGCTGTCCGGCAGGGTGGAGCTTTATGCGCCTTATGGAAATCTGAGCTTTTATTCCGTAAGCGACATTTTGAAAATGATTGATTTTAATACCAGTCCCACCTATCTTCTGACAGAATGTGACAATTATGCTCTGAGAGATACGGCGTCCTCGGAATTGTCCAGCACCCGGTATGAGGACTGGATGGATACGGCGGCGGAGGTCTGGAGTCAGGTGAACCAGATCCTGGGAAAGACCAGAGGGCAGCAGCTGACGGACCGCCTGACGCCGGAAACGGGCGTGGTGATCAATTGCTATGAAACGGGCAGAGTATATATTAATTACAATAAGACAGAGCGTACTGTGGAGGGAGTTCTGATCCCGGCGCAGACGGCGGTCTGGCGGGAAGGGGCGTGACGCAGGGATGAAGAAAAGGAATGAAAAGGAAAAGACAAAAAAGAAAAATCATCAGCTTTCTCTGCATCAGCGCAACGCCCTGGAGGGTTATCTTTTTCTGGCTCCCTGGCTGGTGGGACTGGCGCTGTTTACCCTGTTTCCGGTGGTATATTCCGTGATTTTAAGCATGAGCGACGTGCAGATGGCTCCCACGGGAATCAAGACCCGGTTTGTGGGGATACAGTGGTATCGGGAGGCATTTACCCTGGACACTACCTTTCCTGTTTCCCTTCTGGATACGATGAAATTTGTGCTTTTGTCCACGCCAATGATCGTGGTGTCGGCGCTGCTTCTGGCATTGCTTTTGAATGGAAAATTTAGGGGAAGAAGCGTGTTTCGGGGCGTATTTTTCCTGCCGGTGGTGATCATCAGCGGCCCGGTGATCCAGGAGCTTCTCACCACCAGAGCGGCGGCAGTGATCCAGCCGGAGAGCTTTATCATCTATGATTTTATTGCGTCGCTGCCGGTCGTGCTGTCGGCCCCGCTGCTGTATATCTTTGACAATATTGTGCTGATTTTGTGGTTTTCCGGAGTGCAGGTGGTGCTGTTTCTGGCGGGTCTGCAGAAGATCGGACAGCCCATCCGGGAGGCTGCTTCCATCGACGGAGCTTCCCCCTGGCAGATGTTTTGGAAGATCGATCTTCCGTTTTTGAAATCTTTGATTCTGCTGAATACCATTTATACTCTGGTACAGCTCAGCGCCTTTTCCAGCAATGAGGTGAATCAGGAGGTGGTGAATAAAATGACGCTGGTGGGCAAGACCTATGGCTATTCGGCGGCACTGTCATGGATCTATTTTGCATGTATGCTGCTGGTCATCGGGGCGGCGTTTCTGGTTTTGCGGGATAGAAAGGAGAAGGCGAAATGAAATCAAGTGTGAAGCGTTTCCTGGCCCTGGGAATCCGTTATCTGCTTTTGATCGGCATCAGTGTGGTGTTTTTGTATCCTGTTTTGTACATGGTCTGTAATTCCCTGAAAAGCATACAGGATCTGGTAAATCCCACGGTGGAATGGCTGCCCTCAAAGCTGTGCTGGGACAATTATACCAGGGCGCTGAAGACCTTGGACTACGGGAAAACTCTGCCGTTTACCTTCCTCTATACGGCGGTGGCTGCGATAGCTCAGACTGTGTGCTGTGCCATGGCCGGGTATGCCTTTGCCAGGCATGAATTTCCCCTGAAAAGGTTTTGGATGGTGATGCTGGTGGCGGCCTTTCTGATTCCTGCCCAGGTGACGCTGGTGCCCAGGTATTTGATGTTTTTTAACTACAGGCTCACCAATACCCTGTTTGCGGTATGGCTTCCCGCTCTGCTGGGGCAGGGGGTGAGCAGCTCCATTTTTATCCTGGTTTTTGACAACTTTTTCAGCAGCTATCCCAAAAGCTTCGACGAGGCGGCAAAGCTGGACGGAGGGGGAAAATTTACGATTTTTTTCCGGGTGGCGCTGCCGATGGTTAAACCGGCCATAGTGGTGAGCATTCTGTTTTCCTTTGTGTGGATTTGGAATGAGACCTATACCTCAGGTCAGCTGATGGGGGCGGGACTGCGGACGCTTCCCATGAAGCTGGAGAGCTTTGTGGCGGAGTTTACAAACATTTATAGTACCGCCTCCGGAGATATGGCGGCCCGATTGAATGAGAGCGGAAGGCTGGCCGCTACCCTTTTGGTGGTGGCGCCTTTGATGGTTTTGTATATGATCCTGCAGAGAAGCTTCATCAGAGGGATCGACGCGGCCAGCGGGCTTACCGGCGAATGATAGAGAGGGAAAGTTTGATCGGCGCACGAAAAAAAGGCTCCGCTTCAGAAAGCGGAGCCGAACAGCTCCTGGGGTCCGGGGCAGGCCAGGACGGTTCCCCCGGCAATAGCCTCCTTTGCAGTCAGGGCGGCGCAGAAGGCGGAATAGGCCTCCTGCAGGGAGGGAATCGGGTCCGCGTCCTCCTCGATCATCCGGATCAGGGTCTGAAGCTGAGCATACATATCCTTGTATTTAGCGGATACGTTGATGGTGCGGTATTCTCCGGTGACGGAGGAATAAAGGGAGATCAGATCTCCTTCCTCCTGATGATCGTGGCGGAGGGCCTGCAGTGTCAGGGATATATGTCCCTTGCTTCCCACAAATTCTTTCACATTCTGTGAGGAAAGGCTGGGGCTCCAGCCTGCTTCGTAATATCCCATACATCCGTTTTCCAGCCGGACATTGATGACACCGTGGTTATCGCAGGGAGAATCTGCGTCCAGCTTGGTGGAAAAGCCGCCTGCCTGGGTGATCCGGGAGCCGGAAAACCATTGCATCACGTCCAGATAATGTACGCCGCAGTCCACAAAGGGCGGGCAGTCCTCCATCAGCCGCTTATACCGGGGCCAGTCCAGGGCGTGGTGATTCTGCACCATTCGCATAAGCTTCAGCTCGCCTATGGCGCCCTCCCGGATCAGCCGGGCCACAGTCTGGTAGGTTTTGTTGTGGCGCAGAATATGTGCCACCAGAACCTTGGAGCGGGAGGCGCGCACCAGGTCATAAAAGGCACGTCCGTCCCGGGAGCCGGCGGCAATGGGCTTTTCACAGAGCACATGCAGACCGGCCTCCAGGCAGTCCTTTAAGATGGAAAGATGGCTGTCCGCATAAGAAGCAATAATGACGATATCCAATAGCGGATCCTTCAAAAAGGCGCGGTAATCCGTGCCGTGGCGCAGTGCGCCGTAGCGTCTTGCAAAGGAAGCGGCCCGCTCTGGATCCTTGTCCGCTACCGCTGCAATGCGTATGTTGTCCCGATAATAAATGTCCTCGATGTGTTCTTTGCCAATATGTCCGCAGCCGATCAGCAGAATGCCGTGTTGTCTGTTTATCATGATGTTCTAAATCTCCCGAGCTGTATGGTATTGTATATTTGAGCGGTTGTGCTGTTCACGGAGCAGCTCCGACAGGTGCTTTTATACGTTTCCTGCAAAAATACGAACGGTTCTTTTTGTGCCGGCGGCATGTGCTTTACATGCAGCTGCCGCCGGCGGCAGTACTTCAGATGCGGGACATGGCGCTGCGCAGGAAATCCACTGCCAGGCCGATGTCCGCCGCAGGATTCTCCCCTACCTCGCGCTCAATGGTTAAAAAGCCGGTATAGCCGATCTCATGGAGGGCCTTCAGATAAGCGTCAAAGTCCACCTTTCCCTGTCCCAGGGGAACCTCGCGGAAGTATTCCTCCAGCCGCAGGTCTCCGATGCCGCCCTCGGCAAAGAAGTCATAGATCACCTTGGGATCGGTTTTGCGCAGAAGAATCCCGTCCTTGGCATGGGTGTGGACGATATAATCCTTTAAGGTGTATACGGCCTGCACGGGATCGTCGTCCGTCACCATAACCAGGTTTGCAGGATCCAGATTCACGGCCACGCCCCTGGAGCTTAAGCCGTCCAGAAATTCCTTCAGCCGCAAGGCAGGCTCCGGACCGGTCTCTATGGCAAAATACGCTCCGTTTTGGCGGGCATACTCGGCCAGCTGGCTGCAGGCCTCCTGCAGAATCTTGTAGGTGTCATTCTTCTCTTCCGGCACCACACCGATGTGTGTGGTTACCACATTGGAACCCAATTCCAGCGCCAGATCCACTATGCGCTTGGAACGTTCGATCTTTGCAGGATTTTCTTCCCTCCGGGCGAAGCCGTGACCGCCCAGATCCCCGCAGAGGGCGGAGACCACAAGCCCGTTGGCCTCAATAATCGATCTTTTTTCCGCAATGAGAGAGGCAGTCATATTTTCCGGAGCCATTTCTCCCTCCACCGCATAAATCTGTACGCCGTCAGCACCCAGATTGGCACATTTTTCCATGCTCTCCCGAAAGGGCAGACGCAGCCAGTCAGAGATGATTCCTACTTTAAATTGATTCATAAAGGGTCCTCCGTTTCTTCAATCAGAGTACGGTGCATAATGTACATCGTACATAGTACATAGTACATGTGAATAGTAACTGGGAAATGTATATTATGCACGGATTTTGGTTGACATGACTTCATTATAATAGAAACAGGCAGGCGGCCGCAATAGAAAAAGAATGGAGTTGTATGGTCTTAATTTGTGATTGTTACTTTTCACGGCTTCGCCGTTCAAAGCAACTTGATGCCTGGCGCGGGTGAACGGTGACTTGCGGAATAAATCGGGAAAACAAAAACTGAGACTATATATAACAGAAACACAAACCTGTTCGCCGGAAAAGGATATGGTAAACTAAGATAAAGGAATGGTAACGCAATCACCTTTGTGGTATTATGTATCTGAAGGGTGAAAGCTTTTATTTCAGAATGGAGGTAATGTCTGTGAGCAAAGTAAAGATTGCAGTCATCGGCTGCGGAACCATCGCCAACAGTGCGCACATCCCTGCTTACATGAAAAATCCTGAGGCGGAGATCATGTATTTCTGCGATATTATTCCCGAAAGGGCGCAGGCGGCTGTAGAGCAGTACGGCTGTGGAAAGGCTGTCGTGGATTACAGGGAGCTTTTGGACAACAAAGAGGTGGATGCAGTTTCTGTCTGCACTCCGAACAATGTGCATGCGGAGATTGCCATGGCGTTTCTGCGGGCGGGGAAGGATGTGCTGTGTGAAAAGCCTGCAGCCCGCACCTATGCGGAGGCCCTGAAGATGCAGGAGTGCCAGGTGGAGACAGGGCGTATCCTGACCATCGGCGTTTGCAACCGTTTTAACACGGCGGTAAACAGGATCAAAAAAGCTATCGATGCCGGCGAGCTGGGGGAAGTATATCATGTGTATATCAGCTTCCGTTCCCACAGGAGCATACCCGGCCTGGGAGGCGCGTTTACCACCAAGGCCATTGCGGGCGGCGGAGCGCTGATCGACTGGGGCGTACATTTTCTGGATATTGTAATGTACTGCTGCGGGGATCCCAAGCCCAGGACAGTGTCGGGACAGGCCTTCTGCAGGCTGGGAAGAAATATCGAGGAATATACCTATGTGGATATGTGGGCGGGACCTCCGGTAAAGGACGGCATCTATGACGTGGATGATTCTGTATCCGCCATTGTCCGCACCGAGGGACCGGTGATTACCGTGCATGGCGCATGGGCTCAGAATATCGGCAAGGACGAGATGTATATTGACTTTATGGGCGATAAGGCAGGAATCCGTCTGCAGTACGGCGGCAACTATACCATGTACAGCACCAGGGATGGAGCTCTTTTGGAGACCAGTCCCAGCTATGTGTCCACCAACCATTATGAGAATGAGATCAACGCCTTTATCGATTTGGTCCGCAAGGGCGGCGGGGACAGCCCTGCCAGCATTCACAAGGCGGTGATCACATCCCGGATTATGCAGGCGATTTACGATTCCTCCGACGCGGGCCGCGAGATCGTGTTGGAATAAAAGAGTGAGTAAGGTTTTTCCTTTGGGGTAATATCCCGCCCCGGGAGCTTTCGACAGGCTCCCGGGGCGGGATTTGTTTTGCTTGTGTCCGGAGTATCGATAGTTTATAATATAAGAAAGCATACGAAAAGAGGAGATGGGGAAATTGAAGCTGTTATATGGTACGGGAAACCCTGCGAAGCTGGAAGCCATGCGCAGAAGACTGGCCGGGCTGAACCTGGAAATATTGGGCCTTGCGGATATGGAGGGCGGGATTCCTCAGGCGCCTGAGGATGGAACCACGCCGTTGGATAATGCCAGACAAAAGGCGCTTGCCTATTACAAATATTACAAGATGCCGGTGTTTTCCTGTGATTCCGGACTGTATTTTGACAATGTGTGCGAGGAAGATCAGCCGGGGGTCCATGTGAGAACCGTGGGCGGCAGGTATCTTTCGGACCAGGAGATGCTGGAGCATTATGGAGGGCTGGCCGAAAAGTACGGAGGCCTTACCGCCAGGTATCGGAACGCCATCTGTCTGGTGCTGGACGAGGAGCATGTGCTGGAGGCCATGGAGGAGAGCATGGCCAGCAAGCCTTTCCGCCTGATTTCCGTCCCCCATTCTCATATAATAAACGAAGGCTTTCCCCTGGACAGTATTTCCGTTGACATTGAGACGGGAAAATATTTTTACGACCTGACGGAGGGGGAAGTGGACCGGGTGGCGGTGGAGGACGGTTTTCTGGATTTCTTTAAACGGCTGGAAATGTTGGATGTGGTGGATGAGGAGGGAAATCCCACCGGGGAGACCATAGAACGCACCCTTGCCCACAGCCGGGGCATCAGGCACCGCACCGCCCATGTGTGGCTGTTTCGCAGGCGTCAGGGGAGGGCGGAGGTTCTTTTGCAGAAGAGGAGCCGCGGCAAGGATTCCTTTCCCGGATGCTTTGATATTTCCAGTGCGGGGCACATTCCCGCAGGGATGGATTATATTCCTTCGGCCCTGCGGGAGCTTCAGGAGGAGCTGGGGGTAACGGCCCGGGCGGAGGAGCTTCGATGCTGCGGAAAAAGATATATACATTACGAGGATACATTTTACGGCAGGCGCTTTGAGGACCGGCAGGTGAGTATGATTTACCTTCTCTGGCTGGATCGGGAGGAAAAGGATTTTGCGCTTCAGCAGTCCGAGGTGGAGGAGGTCAGATGGTTTGACTTTGATCAGTGCGTCAGGCTGGTGGAGGAAAACAGGATCCCCCACTGCATCATGATGGAAGAGCTGGAGATGCTGAAGGCGGCGCTTTATACCTGACACGGAAAGCCGCAGAGACGGGGATGAAAAAGCGGATTGTGCGAAGGAAAGCAGCTTATGCTATGGAGGGAAAATATGAAGGGTCAGGCATTCAATCCCTGTCTTCCGGGCGGGGAATATATACCGGACGGGGAGCCCCGTATATTTGACGGCAGAGTCTGCCTCTATGGCTCTCATGACCGTTTTGGCGCACCCTTTTTCTGCGCCAATGATTACGTCTGCTGGTCCGCGCCGGAAGACGATTTAAGCGGCTGGCGTTATGAAGGAGTTATCTATCGCAAGAGACAGGACCCCAAAAATCGGCTGGGATTGCGGCTTTTGTTTGCTCCGGATGTGGTAAAGGGCGCCGACGGGCGGTTTTATCTCTATTATGCTTTTGATTTCATGGGGATCATGGGGGTGGCCGTGTGCGATACGCCTTGGGGAGAGTTTCAGTTTTACGGGCATGTCCGCTATCCGGACGGAAAGGTCTGGGGGCGCAGGAAGGGAGATTCCTTTCCTTTTGATCCGGGAGTGCTGGTGGATGACGACGGAAGGGTATATCTCTATTCCGGATTTTATTTTCGGGTTCCGGCAATCGTTACAGGGGGGAAAAGGCTGAAATTTGACGGAGGCTATGTGCTGGAACTGGAGCCTGACATGGTGACCATTAAAGCCCCCCAGAAATTATTATTTCCCAAAAGCGGACCGGGCGCATTTGAAAATCATGAGTTCTTTGAGGCAAGCTCCATCCGGAAATACGAGGGAAGATATTATTTCGTCTATTCTTCCAGACATAATCATGAGCTCTGTTATGCGGTAAGCAGCCGTCCCACAGAGGGCTTTACATTCGGAGGCACGCTGGTGAGCAACGGAGATATTTTTTTGGACGACGACAAAGATAGCGGTGGCGAAAACCGTAGTGGCGAAACCTGTAAAGGAGGGAGGCGCGGAGGCAGTAATCAAGGCTGGAAGGAAAGTCGGGCGTATAACTATATTGGAAATAATCATGGCGGAATGCTGGAGCGGAATGGGGAATACTACATTTTTTATCACCGCCAGACGAATCGGAGCTCCTATGCCAGACAGGCCTGCGCAGAAAGGCTGACGAGGAATTCCAACGGCGGCTTCCGGCAGGCGGAAATGACCAGCTGCGGGCTAAACGGCGGGCCGCTTACGGGGAGAGGCCGTTATGAGGCCCGGATCGCATGCAATCTTTGGGCGAAGGAGGGAACCGGACGCTACGACGGATGGAATCCAAAAGGGAGGATGAAAAGACATCCCTATTTCACTCAGCAGGGGAGGGATGGGGCTGCTGACGCCAGGCAGTATATTGCCAATATGCGGGATGGCGCGGCAGCCGGGTTTAAGTACTTTCGCTTTGAGAGCTTGCGGAGGATCCATGTGACGCTCAGAGGAAGGGCGGAGGGCTGCCTGCAGGTTTTTGCTGATCCGGAGGGAAGCAGCCTGATTGCCAGGATTCCGGTGTCAGCCAGGGGCAGAGACTGGACGGAGTTTTCCGCACAGGCGCAGATGGGGAATGGGGTCAGTGCGCTGTATTTTATTTATAGCGGACGGGGCAGCGTAGACTTTCTGGAATTTGAACTGGAATAGTAATCTAAATGAGCAGGAATGGTAATGGTTGTTTCAGCATGCAGGGAGGTATGGGTATGAACCAATATTTTGAAGCATTGAAGATGGGAACCATTGTTTTAGGCATTTTTGTCCTGCTGACCGCGGCGGCGTTCTTTTGCGCTGCAGTCAGGGGGATCCGGAAGGGGAAGAGGAAAAAGAAACTGTTCTCCGTGATGGCGGTATTGGTGACGGTGCTCAGTCTGGCCATAACCGCCGGGCTTTCCTACGCGGCGGGTACCTTTACCAATTCCATAGATATGATTATGTCTCAATGGAATACCGCAGAAGACGGTGAAGATATGGAGAGCTGGAAGGCGCTTGCCGCCGCCATTGCGGAGGAAGGAATGGTGCTTATGAAAAATAAGGACAATACCCTTCCCCTGCAGGCCGGACAAAAGGTGAATCTCCTGGGCTATTGTGCATATTTTCCTCTTTTAAGCGGTACCGGTACCGGCATCGTGAGCTCCAGGGATCCAGTGAGTATTGTACAGGCCCTGGAGGATGCGGGGCTGGAAGTAAATTTGGCTCCCGGTATGTCAGGCATTTACGGAGATTGGAAAAAATCGGGTACCAAGGACACGGAGAGGATCGGATTTATAACGGCGGACTTTTCCATGAGGGATGTTCCTGCGCAGTCTTATGAGGGAGAGGCGGCCTTTGAGCGCATGCGGGAATATTCAGGCACAGCGGTTATTGTCATAGGAAGGAACGGGGCGGAAGGAAAAGACCTGCCATACGGAAAAGAGAATGATTATCTGAAGCTGAATCAAAATGAAGAGTCTCTTTTGGCGGCTTCAAGGGAAAATTTTGACAAGATCATTGTGGTGATCAACAGTGCCAACGCCATGGAGCTTGGATGGATGGAAGAATACGATGTGGACGCTGTCATATGGGCGGGGCTTCCGGGGCCTTACGGCTTTTCGGCACTGGGAAAAATCCTGTCGGGAGAGGTTAATCCATCCGGCAGGCTTCCGGATACGTGGGTATATCATCATGGCAGCCACCCTGCCAGCGAAAACTTTGGGGTGCAGGAAGCGGAAAATGCAGAAGGGAGATATTACCTGGATTATGTGGAAGGAATTTATGTGGGATATAAATGGTATGAAACGGCTTTCGCGGAACGGGCGGTCATAACCAACACGAAAACAGGGGAAACCTTTGATTTTTCTAATTACGAATCTATAGTAGCATTTCCCTTTGGATACGGTCTGTCCTATACTGACTTTTCCCAGGACATTGTGGGAGGAACACTGGAGGAAGGGATGTTCTTGGAGGCAAAGGGAACGTATACACTGGAGGTGGCCGTCACAAACACAGGAGACATGGCTGGAAAATGCGTGGTGCAGGTCTATGCCGGGGTACCTTACACCGAATATGATAAACAAAACGGGGTGGAAAAACCGGAAGTGCAGTTGATCGCCTATGGTAAGACAGAGGTTCTGCAGCCGGGGGCTTCAGAGACTGTTGTCCTGGAAATTGCCATGGAGGAGCTGGCATCCTATGACAGCAGCTTCAGCAATCCGGACGGTACGAAGGGAGCTTATATGCTGGATGCCGGCGAGTATATTTTTTCCGTCCGTTCCGACGCGCATAATGCCTATGCATATATAGGCGCACAGCTTCCGGAGCAATATTTCTTTTCGGGTGATGACAGGCGCAGCAGCGACAAACAGGCAGCGTCCAATCATTTTGAGCAGGCGGCCCGGGGGGAATATCTGTCCCGGCAGAATGCCTTTGCAAACTACGAGGCAGCAATGAGGGCTGTTTCCGCCCATATTGAAAATCTGGATTATGTGGAAAACGACAACAGCTATGACGCCTCATTTGACAATGTTGTGGATAGAGTATATAAAGAAGGAGTGGATTATGGGGCGCCGGGTCAGCTCAGGCTTGAAGAACTGGCCGGATTGGATTACGATGACCCGAAATGGGAGGAACTGATCTCGCAGCTGACCATGGAGGAGCTGATTTCTTTGACGGGAAATACCATGTATTCCTCTCCTGCGGTCAGCTCTGTCGCCAAGGAGCGGACCAATGATGTGGACGGCCCTCTGGGAATATCCAGTATGTTCTCCAAAAGTCTGGTATCGGCAGGTTTCCCCTGTGTGCCTCTGCTGGCGGCGTCATATAATACGGAGCTGGCCTATGAGATGGGGAGGAGTGTTGCCGAACAGGCAGAGTATAATCGTGTCACCAGCTGGTATGCGCCTGGTATCAACACCCACCGGTTTTTTTATGGCGGAAGGAATTTTGAATATTATTCCGAGGATGCGGTGCTGGGGGCCAGAACGGCAGCCTCGGAGGTGCTGGGGGCCAGAGACGGAGGACTGACCGTTTATTTGAAGCATTTTGTTTTAAATGATATGGAGCAGAACCGCGCCAGACTGCATACATACTGCAATGAGCAGGCCATCCGGGAGATTTACCTGAAACCTGCCGAATATGCGGTAAAATACGGAAAGGCCACAGGTGTGATGAGCAGCATGAACTATATTGGCGACATTTATGCGGGAGGTCATGCAGGTCTTCTTACGGATGTACTGCGGGGCGAATGGGGATTTCAGGGCTGTGTGCTGACGGACATGGATCAGGCTGGGGAAAACCGGAGCTTTTGGGGCACGATCAGGGCAGGCGTGGACGTGTGGCTGGGCTTTCAGAATACGGAAATGATCCCGACCTCAGATGCGGATATTTATTATCTCCAGAGAGCGGCGCACAATCATCTTTATGCCTGGGTCAACGGCAATACCTTCGGGATTCCCGTTTTGAACTGGCAGCTGTATTTTAACATAATATATATTGAACTGAGCATTCTCGCTGTCTCCTGCGCGGCGGCTTTTGTGTTACGAAACAGAAAGAAAAACAGGAATAAAATATAATCTATATCATTTTATTTATAATGGCCTTCCGGAATTTTGGCAGATCCGATTTTCCGGGAGGCCTTTTTTACGCGGAAGCTCTTGCCGCTGTTCTGCATGATACCCTCATGTCCGCGAAAGGCGGACAAATGATAATATTAAGTAGAAACGTTTGGACTATTTATACCAAAATCAATTTTAGAATTTGTATATTTCGTACAAAGATATTTTTATTTATCAGAAAATGTTGACAATGATGCAAAACGGAAATAAAATCACAAGTAGAAACGTTTCCATAAATCAGTTTCAGCAGAAAGAACAGGAGAACATGAATGGTGGAGATATATAAATCAGAGGATTCTCTTATAAGGATATGCAAGGAAGGAGCCGATTATTCCTTTTTGCCCGGCGGAGGAATTCATGAATTTTCAAAGAGTCATTTTGTGATTACTCAGATTCCTGCCGGCGTAACGGAAGAGCCTGTGGGCAACATTTATCTGCGTGTTTGGCAGGAGGACGGTACCAGAACCGTATATCCTCTGTGTGGAGCAGGAAGGCGCATGAAGGTATGGGAGTCGGGGCTTTCTTACGAAAGTGAGGCTGAGGGAATTCACTGCCGCGTCACTTTTTGTCCGGCAGACACGGATTCTCTGGAAGGCGAGAACGCTTCCGTTTGGATCTGGAGGGTTTCGCTGACCGGCAGCGGAAAAAAATGTGATCTGGTCTATGTGCAGGATATCGGCGTGGCGGATCGGGGAGCGCTTCAGGCAAATGTGCTCTATCAGAGTCAGTACCTGGGCCATCATGTGGCCAAGACGCCGGAGGGCTATGTGATTGCCTCCCGGCAGAATATGGATCAGGGCGGTTCCCATCCCATGCTTCAGCAGGGCTCTCTGGGAGTGAAAACAATTGCCTATGCCACGGATGCCTTTCAGCTGTACGGCTTAAGGAGCAAAAAGCACAGATATCCCTGGGCGCTGACGAAAGAGCAGCTTCCCTCAAAGGTGTATCAGTATGAGCTGGCCTGCATCAGCCTCCAGACAGAGACACTAAAGCTGGAGGGAGAGTGCTGCCTTGGCTTTTACGGTTACTTCACGGAGAATTGTGAAGAGCCGGAAAGACAGGAGGAAAGAGGGCTTCTTGTTAAAAAAGCCTGGGAGGCTCTGAATACGACGGATGGAGCAGGGCAGGATAATGAAGAGGGCAGGGAAATAACCTGGCTGCTTGGAGAGGAAATGGGAGAGCCTTATGCTTCTGAGCCTCTTTCCAAAGAAGAGCTGGAAAGGCTGTTTCCGGAGCGCAGTCTGGAGGAATGCGCAGAGGGAGAGCTTCTTAGCTTTTTCACACCAGGACATCGCCACGTGGCTCTGCAGGAAAAGGAAATGAGGATGGAGCGTCCTCACGGACATATCCTGCTGACGCAGATGTCTGATCGAAAAGTGGATAAAGAGCTCTTAACAGTGACAAATTATATGTACGGCGTGTTTGCCAGCCAGCTGGTGGTGGGAAATGTGGACAGCAATCCCCTGCTGGACGGCGTCAGGGATACACTGAATCTGCACACCCAGCACGGGATACGCATTTATGTGCGGATGGATGGAAAATACCGTCTGCTGACCATGCCGGCGGCCTACGAAATGGGATTAAACTTCTCCAGATGGTATTATGTGATGCCGGGAGATTTGTTGATTGTTACGGCGTGCGTGGCCCGGGATAATGCATTCCTGCTCCGGGCAGAGAGCAGCAGCAAAAAGAGCTATGACTGTCGGTTTCTGTTCGGCCTGGCGCTGGCGGGGAGTGATCTGCGTATTGAATATGATGAGGACAAAAGAGGTGTGCGTCTGCGGCCCGGCCAGGATAAGCCTTCCAATACCTATTATCCGGAGCTGGAATATCGGATGGCCTTTTTGGAGACACAGGGCAGCTTTGAAGACGACGGCAGGCTTTACAGGGATGGCCGCAGGAGAAATGCCGGTGTGCTGCTGGCGGAGGTATCGGGCAGCCGGATGACGCTGTTTATCAGCGGAACTCTGGGAGAAAAGGCGCCCGCGGCTCAAAGAATTTTTTCTCTGGAAGAGGAAGAGAAGGGCTATCTTGACTTTTATGGATCCTTCCTGGCGGATATTCGATTCGAGAATGAATTGGGGAACCGCCGCTTGGAGCAGATGAACGAGATCCTTCCCTGGTTTTTGCATGATGCCATGATCCATTTTGCGGCGCCTCACGGTCTGGAGCAGTCAGGCGGGGCGGCCTGGGGGACCAGAGACGTTTGCCAGGGGCCCATGGAGCTTTTCCTTTCCACCGGTCATCTGGAGCTTGCCAGAGAGACGCTTTTGGAGATTTTTGCCCACCAGAACAAAGACTCAGGAGAGTGGCCGCAGTATTTCATGTATGACCGTTATCCCTATGCAGCCGGAGACTGTCACGGAGATGTGGTGTTCTGGCCTCTGAAGAGCATCGGGGACTATCTGGAGGCCAGCGGGGATCTGGAGATTCTGGACCAGACAGCAGCCTACCGGGACGGGGAGCCTGAGAGTATTCTGCAGCATCTGGAGCGGGCCATGAGCAGCATACAAGAAAGGATGCTTCCGGGCACACATCTGGTGAACTATGCGGGGGGAGACTGGGACGACACGCTGCAGCCTGCAAAACCGGAGTGGAAGGAAAAGCTGTGCAGCGCCTGGACGGACGCTCTGGCCATACAGGTGATTTATCGGCTGGGAGAACAGCTGAAAAAGGCCGGGAGACCGGCAGGAGAAGAGCTGCTGAAGCTGACAGGTCTGATGAAAGAGGATTTTTACCGTTATCTGGTGAAGGACGGTGTGATCGCCGGCTTCATATTAATGGAGGATATCGGTCATATTAAATATTTGCTGCATCCGCTGGATGAGATGACGGGAATTGAGTACCGCCTGCTGCCTCTGACCAGGAGCATCATCGCAGGAATTGCGGATGAGCAGCTGGCACAGGTCAATGAGGAATTGATTGGTAAGGAGCTGACCTTCCCGGACGGTGTGCGGCTGATGAATCGGCCGGCAACCTATAACGGCGGGAAATCCGTCTACTTCCAGAGGGCGGAGCAGGCGGCCAACGTGGGCCGGGAGATTGGTATTCTCTATGTGCACGCCCACATCCGGTATCTGGAGGCCATGGCCCGCCTTGGAAGAGGCGAAAAGCTGTGGAAAGGGATTTTACAGGTGAATCCGGTACTGATTTCCGAGATGGTTCCCAATGGGGCGCTTCGTCAGTCCAACGCATATTTCAGCAGCTCCGATGCGGACGTGGCGGATCGGTACGAATTCAGCAGCCGCTTTGAAGAGCTGCGAAAGGGTGAGATCGCCGCAAAGGGTGGCTGGAGAATCTACTCCAGCGGTCCTGGAATCTATTTAAGCCGGGTCATCCGGGATCTGCTGGGGATCCGCATGGCGGCAAAAGAGGTGGAGCTGAATCCGGTGCTGCCCAAAGAGCTGGACGGTCTGAAAATCCGCCTCACCTGCTGGAACAAAACAAAGACCCTTTGTTTTGAGATCGGATCCGGGGGCTATGGAGTGGAGCAGCTTTTGGCGGGAGCACAGCAGCTTCCCGCAACCGGAGAAAAGGACCGCTACAGGGACGGCGGAATCAGGCTTTCCCGGCAGCAGTGGCTGGAGGCTCCGGAGGAACTCACATTGCGGACGCACTAGGCCCGTCTGAAGGATCATCAGATCCAAGGTTGTGCCGCCCTGAGCGGCATGGAGGGAGTATGCATAGAATAACAGGTTTTCACAAGGGCAGGGTGCGTCTTATGTGCCTGTTCCTGATACTGGCGGCCTTTCTGGCCGGATGCCAGGCTGGGCCGCCGGGGGAGGCTTCCACAGATACGGATTCTTCCGCAGAGCCGGAGAATGAAGTACTTCTGGATCCGGAGGCGGAGGAGGAAGCAAAGGGGTGCTTTCAGTATCTGTGGGAGCTGGCACAGACAGACGAGGACAGCGGCGCCTTCGGAATGGTGCGGGACCGGTATCCCGGAGCCAAAAACGTGGCCAGTATCGCTTCCACAGGATTTGCTCTGGCAGCCATTCCCTATGGGATCCACAAAGGCTGGATCACCGAGGAGGAGGGCCGGGAAAGGGTGGAGAAGACCCTGGACACCGTGCTCTCCCTGGAGAACGACAATGGCTTTTTGTATCACTTTATCAATATGCTGAACGGGCATCCGGCCACCGGCAGTGAGATATCCGTTATCGATACGGGGATTCTGCTGTGCGGAGCCATCACCGCCGGAGAATATTTCGGAGGCTCCATACAGGAGAAGGCGGCGCAGATTTACGACAGAGTGAATTGGAGTTATTTTCTGGACAGCTCCCGGAACATGTTTTACATGGGGCTTTCCGCCGACGGAGAGTTTTCGGGACACTGGGATGTCTATGCGGAGCAGCTGATGCTTTACGTGCTGAGCGCAGGCTCTTCCACCCATCCCCTGGACAGCACGCCCTACTACAGCTTTAATCGGCTCACCGGAAAATATGGTGAGTATGAATTCATCCATTCCTGGTTCGGCTCCATATTTACCTATCAGTATTCCCACGCCTTTGTGGATTTTCGGGGACTGAAGGATGAAAAAGGAACAGACTGGTATGAAAATTCCGTAAAGGCCACGCTGGCGGCCCGGCAATTCTGTATTGATCAGCAGGAACAGTGGGAGACCTACGGTGAAAATGCCTGGGGCCTGACGGCCTGCGATACCAAAGACGGCTACAATGGCCTGCAGGGGGCTCCGCCCTCGGGGACGGACAATAATGCCCACGAGTCAAGCGGAACCATAGCGCCCGCGGGAGCCATCGGCTCCATGCCCTTTACCCCGGAGGAATCTACAGCAGCGTTGAAGCACTACAGGACATTTCCGGAGCTTTTGGGGGAATACGGCCTGAAGGATGCCTACAACCTGGACCAGGGCTGGTTCGACAATGATTATATCGGCATCGATAAGGGAATCTCCCTGTTGATGATTGCCAACTATGAATGTGATTTTGTCTGGGATCTGTTTATGAAAAATGAGGCTGTCCAAAGAGGCATGGACAGGCTGGGCTTCACACCATGATAATTTTTCTGCCCCGTGGAACATCCCGGGCGGAGGATTATACAGCATCGGAAAGCCAGAACGGCTTCCGGCGCAGATACAAAATTTTTTATCAATTAAGGAGGATAATATGAAAAAAAAGTGTTTGGCTGTATTGATGGCAGCGGCAATGGCAGTATCGATGATCGGCTGCGGCTCAGGCCCGGATTCTCAGGGCTCTTCCACACCTGATTCCAATTCGGAGCAGGGCAGCAGTGACAATCAGAGCGCACAGGATTCCGGCTCCGAGGCGGGAGACCAGGGACAGGAAGCTGACAATAACGGCGAGCAGGTTACGCTTCGTTTTGCCAGCTGGGCGCTGGGAACGGAGGAGGAGAATAACCTGGAGCGCCAGATGATCAAAGCCTTTGAGGATTCTCATCCCAATATTAAGATCGAGATCGCTGAGGAGATTACCGGCGACTGGAACGAAGCTCTGGCAACGGCGGCCTCCGGCGGTTCTCTTCCGGATGTCTGCATTATTGCAGGACTTCCCACAGCCGTTTCAAACGGATGGGCGCTGAATCTGAACGACCTGATCGCAGCGGACAGCGCGGACTGGAACATGATTCCCGAGTCCCTGAGAGAATCCGTGACCTATAATGGCAAGAGCTTTGGAATTCCGACATCCATGCATCTGGCCGGCTTGTTTATCAATACCGAGATGTTTGAGGAAATGAATGTAACTCCCTTGAGCTACGGCTATACCTGGGACGAATTCATGGAGGCTGTGGAGAAGCTTCACAATCCCTCCAACGGCCAGGCGGCGCTGAAGTATGTCAATGACTTTGTGAACTTCCTGCCTTATCTGTGGGATGAGAATCAGGGTTGGTATACCTATGACGGAACAGAAGTGCATCTGAACAGCGCTGAGTTCATCCGTGCCGTAAAAGAGACCCAGAATCTGTCTTCTTATTCCTGGGCAGGCCTGAGCGAGGATCAGAAGAGCCTTACCGCTGGAGCCGAGGCCGGCGACTATGACGCATGGCTTCAGGGCTACACTGCCATGTGGTATGATGCCTCCTATTGCTGCGGCGGATACACGGACGGAACAGGTATCACCTACAATGTAGAATATATCGGACTTCCCGGCGGAAAGAACGTTATTATTCCCGACTATGCCTTCATTTCTTCTGCTACAAAGCATCCTCAGGAAGCCTGGGAGTTTGCTAAGTTCATGTTCTGGGGTCCCGAGGCAGCGAAGAACCGTATGGCAATCGATGCTGCAGATGACAGCATCACCTGGACGGCAATGCCTCTGACCGCTGACGAAGCTACTCTGCAGGGATATTTCGATGCTTTCCCGGTTAAGGGCGTAAGAGAAGCTTACGAAAGTATGGCTGCAAACGGAACCGTGGTTGAGGCCTTCAAGTTTGCTCCCGGATACAGCAACGCCCGTTGGAATGGTCCTACCGGTATCGAGCTTGACGGAGAAGAGGCCAACATGGCAAAAATCTTGGATAAGTGCATTAGCGGCGAGCTGTCCATCGACGATTATGCCGATCAGCTGAATACCCTTGCCAACGGATTTATTTCCAGTGAGAGGGAAGCCATCGATGCATTGACCCAATAAAGCAGTAATGTATGTTCCGCACAGCGCATTGCGGAAGCGTGGGGAGAGCCGGAGGGTTCTTCCCACGAATTTTACTCAGGGACGGAAAGGCCGGCCTCCTGAGTAAAACAGTATAAAAAGGTGTTTATGGCACAGACGGCAGGATTGGAAGGACAGTGGATATGGCGAAACGGATAGGATGGAGGAAAGTAATAGCTGCGGCAGGACTTATGATAGCGGCATGGAATATGCTGCCGTTTGCGGCGGCCGCGGCAGGTGATCAGACAGAAAGCCCTTACAGCCAGGTAGTGGAGCAGTGGCGCGGAGAGGGGCTTTCGGAGCCGGAGGGGGTACTCCAGGTCATCGATCCCACTGTATTTTCGGAGACGGGTACGGTGAGGGCGGAGGATTCCTTTGGCTATGGCGCGGAGGTTGTCCGCATGGAAAAGGGAGATTCCGTCACACTGACGGTCTCTGTGGAGAAAACCGGATTGTATGGGATTTCGGTGGATTATTACTGCCTTGCCGAGAAGGCGGTATCTCATACGGTGGGATTGAAAATCAATGGCGAATATCCTTTCTCCGAGGCACGGGAGCTGGTGCTTTCACAGCTGTACGGCACCGAAGAATGGCCCTTCCGCAAGGATTCCAATGGAAATGAAATCACTCCGGATACGCTTCTGCGGCATGAGTGGCAGACCCGGAGGCTGAAGTCAGCCCGCCAGGGGGAGCAGGACGCGCTCCTGTTTTACCTGGAGAAGGGGGAGAACGAAATCCAGCTGAGTATGGAAAAGTCATCCATCCTTCTGGGGAAGGTATCCGTATTATCCCTGCCGGAGACTGTTGACTATAACACATATAAGAGCGCATACCCGGATACGGAAAGCGCAAAGGCACTTGTGGTTCTGGAGGCGGAGCGGATCTGGCGGAAAAATACCACATCCACCAGGCCGGTGGCTGTCAGGGATGTGGAGGTGAGCCCGTATACGCCCAGCAAAAAGCTGATGAGCGTGGTAGGCGGCGCCACCTGGAACGAGAACGGACAGACCTTGTACTATGAATTTGATATAGACACACCGGGCTGGTACAGTGTCGCGTTGAAGTATAAGCAGAATGAGAAGGCCAACAGCGTAGTCCGCAGAACGCTGACCCTGGACGGAGAGCTGCCCTTTGCACAGGCCAGAGGGGTGCCCTTTGAAAGCTCTAATTCCTGGATCGTCAGAGATTTCGGAGACGAAAACGGTGCTTTCTGGTTTTATCTGGATGCCGGCACACATTATCTGGGGCTGGAAGCGGACAGCACGGAAATGAATCCGCTGATGGATATCATTTCGGCCCAGATCGATAAAATCGCAGATATCGCCGTGGAGGTGAAAAAGGTCACGGGAGGAAGCGACGATGTGAACCGTGACTGGCAGATATTGACCTACATTCCGGAGCTTCGGGATGAGCTGAACGAGATTGCGGATAACCTGGAGGAGGTACTGGAGGAGCTGGTCCGGATGAACCTGGGCGATGATGGAAACTCCGATATCTCCAATCTGGAAATCGTGGTCAGCCGTCTGCGGAAGCTGGCGGAGGATCCCGACGAGCTGCCCAATAACCTTTCGTCCTTCTCCGAGGGCTCCAGCTCAGTGTCTCAGATGCTGGGTACGGTGCTGGAAAGCATTCAGAAAAGTCCCATGACGCTGGACAGCATTTATATTCATCAGGAGGGAAGCGAGCTCCCGGAATATAAGGCGGGGGCCCTGCGCAAGGTATGGGAGGAGATCCGCTATTTCGCTGATGATCTGTTTTCCGGGACTTCGGAAAAACAGGAAGAATATGATATGACCATCGACGTGTGGGTGAATCGGGCGGTAACCTATGTAAACGAGCTGCAGACCATGACAGATGCCTATTTTACTCCCGAGACGGGGATCAAGGTGAATTTTTCGCTGATGAAGGATGAGAATAAGCTGGTCCTGGCAAACACCACCAACAGTCAGCCGGATGCGGCGCTGGGTCTGAGCATCCACCTTCCCTACGATCTGGCCATCCGGGGAGTGCTGGCGGATCTGAGGCAGTTTGAAGGCTTTGAGGAGACCGCGGGTCAGTTCAATCCGGGCGCTTTATTGACGAATGTCTATGAGGACGGCGTTTATGCGCTTCCCGAGACCCAGGACTTTTTCGTGCTTTATTACCGCAAGGATCTGATGGAAGCCCTGGAGATCGATGTTCCGGACACCTGGGAGGAGGTGCTGGGGATCCTGCCGATCCTTCAGCGATACGGAATGAATTTCTATATTCCGCTGGCATCCTCCAATTCCTTTAAGACGTTTTCTTCCACCACGCCTTTCTTTCTGCAGTACGGAGGATCCATATACGAGGAGGACGGCATGACGGTGGCGGTAAACAATGAGAATGGTCTGGCGGCCATGAAGTTTATGACGGATCTGTTCACCATATATGGTCTGCCCACAGAGGTGGCCGATTTTTATCAGTCCTTCCGCAACGGCACCATTCCCATCGGAGTGTCCACCTTCAGTACCTACCTGAAGCTGGAGGCTGCGGCTGCGGAGCTGGCGGGTAAATGGGATATTGCAGTGATGCCCGGCGTAAAGAACGCAGACGGAGTGGTGGAGCGCTGGTCCACCGGCGGCGGAACCTCCTGTGTGATTTTTTCCAAGTCCAAAAAGCAGGAAGCGGCCTGGGAGTTTTTCCGGTGGTGGCTTTCCGCCGAGACCCAGGAGCGTTTCGGGACGCAGATGCAGCTTTTGTACGGCGATACCTATATGTGGAATACGGCCAATGTGGAGGCATTTGCGGAGCTGCCCATTGCCGACGACCACAAGGAGGTTGTCATGGAGCAGTGGAAATGGCTGCATGAGTTTGTAAAGACGCCGGCCAGCTATATGATCGAACGTGAAATCAGTAATGTGTGGAATTCCGTGGTGTTCAACGGGGAGAATGTGAGGAGCACACTGGATGACGCAGCGATTCTCATGAACCAGGAGCTGTCCAGAAAATGGGAAGAGTTCGGCTATGTAAAGGACAATGTGACGGTGAAGACCTATCGGATTCCGTCAATCGAATTGATAGAGAGTTGGGTGGAGCATAATGAGTAAAAGAAATGAACAGAAAAGAGAAGAGAGGTCGGCCTACCTGTTTCTGGCGCCATACCTGATTTTGTTTCTGGCCTTTATCGTGATCCCGGTGGGCTTTGCCATGATGCTTTCCTTTACGGATTTTGATTCCGTGAACTTTCCGGCGTGGGTGGGGCTGAAGAATTATATAACGCTGTTTACCTCGGACGCGGTATTCATGCAGTATGTGGTTCCCAATACCCTGAAATTTTCACTGATCGCGGGTCCTCTGGGATATATACTGTCCTTTATCATGGCATGGATGCTGGCCCAGATTCCCAAAAGATCCAGGACGGTGCTGGCCCTGATCCTGTATTCTCCTTCCATGACCAGCGGCGTGGCCATGACGGTAATCTGGAAGGTATTGTTTAACGGCGACCAGACAGGATATCTGAACAGTCTGCTGTTAAACTGGGGCCTGATCCGGGAGCCTGTTCAGTGGCTCCAGTCCACGGAGTGGCTGATGCCTGTAATGATCCTGGTGACGCTGTGGTCCAGTATGGGCGTGGGCTTTCTGTCCATGCTGGCCGGTATTTTGAATATTAATCCTGAGCTGTATGAGGCGGGCTATATCGACGGAGTCAAAAACCGCTTCCAGGAAATCGTCCATATTACCATACCCTCTCTGAAGCCGCAGATGCTGTTCGGCGCCGTGATGGCAGTGGTGAATACCTTCCAGGCGGGAGCCATCGGCGTAACCCTGGCAGGCTCCAACCCCACGCCTCAGTACGCCGGCCAGCTGGTTCTGAACCACATCGAGGACTACGGATTTCTGCGGTATGAGATGGGATATGCGTCGGCCATATCGGTGGTGCTTCTCATATTTATAGCAGTCTGCTCCAAAGGCGTGTTCAAGCTTTTCGGGGACAGTGATTGAGAGAGGGGGAATAAAAAATGGCATCCATACAGGGCAAAAAGATGAATCCCACCCGGTTTCATCCCAGTCAGATCAAATTTTATGCGATACTGATCCCAATGGCGATCCTCACCGGATTGCCCATCGTCTTTATTTTTTCCCAGGCGCTGAAGCCTGTGAATGAGTTGTATCTGTATCCTCCGCGCTTTTTCGTGTCCAATCCGTCCCTGACCAGCTTCCGCAAGCTGGTGGAGACCATGAACAGCTCGGATGTGCCAATTTACCGGTATTTTTTTAACAGCATTATGTCCACGCTGCTGACGGTGCTTTGCACGGTGGCCATCACGGCTTTTGCGGGCTATGCCCTGGCAAAAAAGAAATTCCGGGCGAAGAATCTGATTTTCAGCATCAATACCATGGCGCTGATGTTTGTGGGGGCGGCGGTAAAGATTCCCAAATACCTGATCGTGTATGAGACGGGGCTGATCGACAGATTTGCGGTTCACGTGATTCCTGCTCTGGCCATGCCCGTGGGATTGTTCCTGGTCAAACAGTTTATGGACCAGATCCCGGATGAGCTGCTGGAGGCGGCCAAGATCGACGGGGCAACGGACTGGTACACCTTCCGTAAGATTGTGGTTCCGCTGTCAAAGTCCTCCCTGGCCACCGTCGTGATCCTGACCTTCCAGACAGCCTGGAATACCATCGAGGCCAGTGAGCTTTATCTGAACCATGACAACCTGAAGACATTTGCTTATTACATGTCCACACTGACCACCACAGGAAATGATGTGGCCGGTATCGGAATGGCGGCGGCAGCCACGCTGATTATGTTTATCCCGAACCTGATCATCTTTATCGTGATGCAGAACAATGTGATGAGCACCATGGCCCATTCCGGTATCAAATAAGGAGAATGCGATGAGACATTTTGGAAAAAAAGCTTGCGGATGGATCTGTCTGCTGGCAGTTCTGGCAGTATTTTTGCCGGCGGGAGCAAAGGTGCATGCGCAGACCCCATATTTAACATGGACACAGGGCCCCAACGGATGGATGGTTTACACCCAGGACGCCTATGAGCCGGGTATGCTGCTCAATCCCGGTTTGAAGGCTCCGGAGGATCTGTTTGTCTATGGAGATAAGCTGTATGTGGCGGACACGGGAAACGCCCGTATTCTGGTGATGGAGGGGCGCGAGATCGTTCAGGAGATCACTGCCGGGGAGTTGACGTCTCCTTCCGGCCTGTCCGTGACAGACGAATATATTTACGTTGTGGATCGTGAAACACGGAAGATTTTGATTTTTGAGCATAACGGAAGGCTGTCTGCTCAGCTGGAAAAACCCACGGAAAAGGTGTTTGGAGAAAATACCTCCTTTTCTCCGGTAAAGATTGCGGTTGACAAGCGGGGGAATCTGTATGTGGTGTCCGAGGGCTCTACCTCCGGCGTCATGCAGCTGAGTATTGACGGAAGCTTTCTGGGATACTTCGGATCAAACCGGACGAACACTTCGCTGATGATGATCCTGCAGAGAACCTTTTTCACCCAGGAGCAGTTGGATAAGCTGTTTAAGAATGTGCCCTCCAGCGTGACCAATATCGCCGTGGATGAGTTGGGCCTCATGTACACGGTGACCCAGGGACAGAACGCGGCGGAGCAGGGACAGAGCGTGAGAAAGCTGTCTATTTCGGGATCAGATCTGATCAGCCCTTATGCCTACAGCAATTCCTTTGTGGATGTGGCGGTGGACAGAAACATGAATATTTATGCCATCGATTCCACAGGAACCATTTATGAATATGACAGCTACGGCAACGTGATCTTTGCCTTCGGCTATGTGGACTCGGAGATGCAGCGAATCGGTCTGGTCTCCAGCGCCGCCGCCATTGACGTGTCCCAGGACGGCGTCCTGTATGTACTGGATAAGGGCAAGGGGATCATACAGGAGTATGAACCTACCGATTTTGCCGTAAAGGTGCATCGGGGACTGTCCGACTACATGGATGGAAAGTATGCGGAGGCGGAGGAAAACTGGCAGGAGATCAACCGGGCGAACACAGCGTTCCTGTTTTCCTACGAGGCGTTGGCCAAGGCCAGCTTCAAGCGCCAGGATTATACCCAGGCCATGGAGTATTACAAGGTCGCCGGTAATGTGTCCGGATATTCCCAGGCTTATTGGTATGCCAGAAATGAATGGATTGAGAATAACCTGGCAAAGGTGATTTTCATTCTTGTGGGTCTCTGGGCCGTGCTGAAGCTGATCCGGGTGCTGAACTCCAAAAAGCATTTTCTGGCGCCTGTGGAGAAGCAGTGGAAGAGGCTGGGAAAAAGCTCTTTCCTGCAGCAGCTGAAATTGCTGAAGCTGATGCTGAAGAATCCCTTCGACGGCTATTACAGTATTCATCATGAGGAAAAGGTCAGCGTATTTACCGCCACCCTGCTGTATTTGTGGCTGATCATACTGCAGATCACCAACCTCTATGTTACAAGCTACCTGTTTAACCAGACGGATATTGCATATGTGAACCTGACGAGCCTGATCGGTCAGATTCTGCTTCCGCTGCTGCTTTTTGTGGTTTGCAATTTCCTGGTCAGTACCATCTCCGGCGGAGAAGGAAAGCTGAAGCATGTATACTGCGGAACCATTTATGCGCTGTCGCCGTATCTGGTGCTGATGCTTCCGCTGCAGATCATTTCCAATATGTTGACGGAAAATGAGCGCTTCTTCTATGAGTTTGGTTACGGCGCTATCATTTGCTGGTGCGCAATTCTGCTTTATCTGATGGTTCAGGAGGTGCATGTATACAGCGTGTCGGAGGCTGTCAAAAATATCTGCGTCACTGTGATTACAATGCTTCTGTTCCTGTTGGCGGCATTTACCCTCTATCTGCTGGGGCAGCAGCTGTGGCAGTTTGTGGTGAGCATTTATAAGGAGGTGGCTCTTCGTGTGTAAGAAAAAAGCATGGCGCGGCCTTGCTGCGGCGCTGGGAATGCTGTTGTTCTGCATGGTGTCTGCAGGCGTCGGGCTGACAGCTCAGGCACAGGGCGGAAGCTATGTGCTGGCGGCAGAAAACGATCACCTGGCATTATACTACAACCCGGATTCCCTGGCGATTCTGATCAGGGACAAAGCCACCGGCTGGGAGTATGATTCGGTGGGCCCCGAGGCCCAGGAGGGGGACCTTAACGCCACCTGGACCGGAATGAAGGAATCGGGCATCTCGGTGGAGTGCAGACTGGAGAACGGAAACGTAAGGACCTGGACCATCACCGGAGAAGGCGCTCAGCTGGAGACCCGGCAGATAGAGTCCGGATTCCGAAGCAAAATCAGCTTCTCCGGGCAGGTGGGATTTGACCTTCAGGTAACCCTGACGGACACAGGCGTTTCGGTATGGATTCCGGAGGACTCCATTGTGGAGTCGGAAGACTCCGGCGTCCGCCTGCAGAGTATTTATGTTTATCCCTTTCTGGGAGCCAGCTACGGCTATGACAATGACGGATATCTGTTTGTGCCGGACGGCTGCGGCGCTCTGATTTCCACGGGACAGAAGACAGTTGCCACGGAAAATTATGAAAAACAGATCTACGGAAGCGATCTGGGCATGGGAGCATTTAAGAGCATGGTGACGGAAAACATGCTGAGAAATGCCGAGGATATTTATATGCCTGTGTTTGGAAGCATCTTGGAGGAAGGAAAGGCAGGCTTTGCGGGTATTGTGACAGATGGGGACGAATATTGCAGAATCGCCGCCTATGTCAGCGGGATCCGGACGCCCTACAATCTGATTATGCCCAAGTTCCTTCTTCGGGAGACTTATCTGATGAGGCTGGATCAGAGCGGAAACAGCCTGACAGCCAACCAGCAGGAGCGAAATCCCGGAGACCTGGGGATCACGTATATATTGCTTTCCGGTGAAGAGGCCGACTATGTGGGAATTGCCAGGGCGTACCGGCAGTATCTGCTGGATCAGGGTATTTTGACGAATAAGGAAGAAAAAACAGACACGGCGCCTGCAAAGATAGAATTGATTTTATCGGAGCAGGAAAAGGGGCTGCTCTGGTCGAAGACGGTGCCCATGACCACTCTGGAGCAGGCGGATCAGATATTGCAGGAGCTGTATGACGCGGGATTGACGAACATGGATGTGGTATTGCGGGGCTATTCCGGTAAAGGCGCCTCGGGAGCCGCGCCTTCGGAGTTTTCCTTTACCGGTAAGGTGGGATCCCGGTCACAGTGGACAAAGGAGATCAAAAAGCTGGCGGAGCAGGGGATTAATGTATCTCTGTATTCCGACTTTTCCCGGGGATATGAAGGGAAGGGAGGCTTCGGTAGCAGCCAGGAGGCCCAGGCCATTAACCGGACGATGCTTCAGAACTATGACAACGGGATTTATAACTGGCTTGCGCCCTCCTATATTGCGGAGCAATTGAACAGCTTTGCCAAAAAGGCGGACGGAATGGGGATTACCAGTATGGCGGTGGACGCTTTCGGCAGCACTCTGTATTCCAACTGGAACAAGAAAAATATGTCCACCAGGGCAGATGCAGTGAACGCTTTTTTGCAGGCGGACAGCGCAGGACTGAAGCTGAATCTGTATGCGCCTTATGCTTATATGTGGGAAAGATGTGACAAAATATATGATGTTCCCACGAATTCCAGCAATTACTATATCTTTACGGAGACGGTACCCTTTATGCAGATCGTGCTGAAGGGATGTATTCCGTATTATTCTGAAGGATGGAATTTCCACGCCAACGCGGCAAGGGACCTGCTGGAGTGCATCGAATATGGGGCATATCCTTCCTGGTATCTTTCCTGGGAGGATTCCGTGGAGCTGATCAATACTCCTTCCTCCTGGCTGTACAGCTCCCGGTATTCCGTATGGAAGGATTCCATTATTGAGGAATACGGGAAGGTGAAGCAGGTGCTTGGACAGGTGTCCGGGGCCTGTATCCTGGACAGAGTTCTTCTGGAGGAGGATGTAGTGCGGGTAGACTATGATAATGGTATCAGTATCTATATCAATTACCGCCAGACAGACTGGACGGGAGACGGTGTGACGGTGGGCGGAGAAAGCTTCCTGGTAAGCTCCGCTGCAGCGTATGCGTGTCAAAGCACGCATGGGGGTGAACTATGAGGAAAGGTAAATTATCCAGAAGCGCCAGGAACAATATCCGCGGGTGGCTGTGCGAGGTTCCCTGGCTGATCGGATTTGTGGTGTTTACCCTGTATCCGATTGCAAATACAATGAAAATGAGCTTTGATTCCGTAGTCATCTCCGCCACGGGACTGGTGACCAGCCCCGTGGGAATTGAGAACTACCGGAAGGCTTTCCTGGGAGATGTAACCTTTCCCAAGCTTCTGCTGAGCTATGTGGGGGAGATCGTGCTTCAGGTTCCCATTGTGATCGTCTTTTCCATCATTGTAGCGTTGATTTTGAGCAAGGAGATCAAGGGGAAGGGGATTTTCCGAACCCTGTTTTTCCTGCCGGTAATCATCATCAGCGGTCCCATCATTCAAAAGTTTATCGATATGGGGATGATGGCGATCCAGGGGGCCGACTCCAACACGATTATTATGAATGTGATGGAGATGCTGCCGGATACCGCCGGCGGGCTGCTGCAGACACTGCTGGATTCCTTTGTGATGACGCTGTGGTTCTCGGGAGTACAGATTCTTTTGCTGTTGTCCGCGGTGCAGAAGGTTGACCGGCCCATGTATGAGGCGGCTCATATCGACGGGGCGTCCAACTGGGAATGCTTTTGGAAAATAACGCTTCCCAACCTGCGCAACATGATTGCCATCTGCATTATTTATACCATTGTGACAATTTCCACCTTTGATACCAACAAGGTGATTACCGCCATCCGGGATAATATGTTCCAGGTTTCTCTGGGGCTGGGATATGCATCCGCCCAGGCATGGGTATACTTTGTTGTACTGCTGCTGGTGATCGGTTTCTTCATGCTGCTGTACGGTCCCCGCAAGGAGGCGATTTACGGAAATACCAAGGCCGCCAAGCTGGAGCTGAAACGGGCGCGTAAGCTGAAAAAGGCTCAGGAGAGAAACCTGAAAAAGTTGTATCGGGAAAGTAGAAGGTATCGGGAATGAAAAAAGCAGGCGTAAGAAAATCAATTCACAGGACGTTAAAAGTACCCAGCCGGCAGGGAGCTGTCAGGCTGGGCGGGAAGGTGTTCCTGTATGCCTTCCTGTGTGTTACGGGGTTTGTATTTCTGTACCCGCTGTTAAAAATGATCAGCATGAGCTTTATGACAGCCGATGATCTGGTAAACCCTTTGGTGAGCTGGGTGCCCTATGGCTTTGAAACTGCCAACTTTTCAAGAGCCATGCAGGTTCTGGGCTATTGGCAGACCCTGTGGACCACCATCTACGTCAGCGTTCTGCCGGCTATTCTGCAGACACTGGTCTGCGCTCTGACCGGCTACGGGATCGCCAGGTATAAATTTAAGGGGAAGAATCTGCTGTTTGGCCTGATCCTGGCCACCT
Source organism: uncultured Lachnospiraceae bacterium (assembly GCA_947177445.1). Classification (GTDB taxonomy): domain Bacteria; phylum Bacillota; class Clostridia; order Lachnospirales; family Lachnospiraceae; genus Acetatifactor. The sequence goes on from CAMWUL010000002.1 coordinate 76,265, forward strand.
TTATCATCCCCACCCAGATCACCATGATCCCTCAGTTTCTTATGTACAAGAATCTGGGGATCCTGTACAGCCTGAAGGCCTATCTGCTTCCTGCGGTCTTTGGCCAGGGGATGAGGAGCGCCATTTTTGTGCTGATTTTTGTGCTCTTTTTCCAGCAGATGCCCGTGTCCCTGACGGAGGCGGCGGAGATCGACGGAGCCAATCAGATCGTTATCTTTATGCGGATTGCCGTTCCCGTGGCAAAGCCCGGATTTCTGATCAGCTTCCTTCTGTCCATGGTGTGGTACTGGAATGAGACCTACCTGGGGTCCCTTTATTTTGGCGCCAGCATAAAAACGCTTCCCATGAAGCTGGAAAATTTTGTGGAGGCTTTTAACAAGCTGGTCAGCGCGTCGGCGGCGGACACGGGAGCCACGGCCAATGAAGCCATACAGATGGCGGGCACCTTTTTGATTATTCTGCCGCTGCTTATCGTGTACTTCTGTCTGCAGAAGCAGTTTATCGAAGGAATTGAAAAGACCGGTATCACCGGCGAATAGGGTGAACGCTCTGCAGAGCGGAGCTTTTTCACCTGGAAGACGCAAAGGCAGCGTTTTTCAGGGAATAGATTTATGCCGCCGGAAGCGGCAGGGAGGACGTACTATGGGCAGTATTGCGGTAAGAGAGGGGCAGGTGCTCATCAACGGAAAACCGGAGATGATCATCTCGGGAGAGGTGCATTACTATCGGCTGAAGAGGGAAGAGTGGCAGGACCGTCTGACGAAGCTGAAGGAGGCCGGGCTCAATGCGGTGGCCTCCTACATTCCGTGGCTTTGCCATGAGGAGGAAGAGGGAATATTCGACTTTGGTCAGGAGCGGGAGAATCTGGACGTGGAGGCCTTCATTGAGCTCTGCGCCCGGAACGATCTGTATTTTATCGCCCGGCCCGGTCCCTTTATCATGGCGGAGATGAAAAACGAGGGAATTCCCTATTGGGTGGCGGAGCGGTATCCTAAGCTGGTGCCGGAAAGCTGGGATCACAAAAAGGCAACTACCAAGACCCTGGATTATCTGGCGCCGGATTTTCTGGCCTGTGTGGACAAATGGTACGCACAGATCATGCCCATTCTGGCAAGGCACCTGATTACAGGAGGCGGCAGCGTGATCGCCTGCCAGCTGGACAACGAGATCGGTATGCATTCCTGGGTGTCCAATATGCCTGATCTGACGGATGTAACCATCGCCGGATTCGAAAAATGGGCCAAGGAGCAGATGGGACGGGAAGAGCTGCAAAAAAGGTATCCCTTTATCGATGCGCTGCCCAAAGAACGGAGAAAAGCCTACGAGCAGCCCCAGGAGGGCTATGCCCTGCAGCTGCACCGGGATCTGGGATGGTATATGAGAAGCCGTTACGCGGAGTATGTCAGGGTTTTAAAGGAGATGGCGGAAAAATACGGTGTGAAGGAGGTTCCTTTCCTGATCAATATCCACGGAACCGGAGGAGGGCGGGGCTATACCTTTCCGGTGGGCATCAGCCAGCTCATGGAGGCCTACGGCCAGTCCGGGGATTTCTGGGCGGGCTCCGATATTTATCTGTCGGGTCTGCGTCTGCAGAACATGCAGGATCTCTATCTGATCCACTGCTATATGGAAGCGGTGAACAGGCAGAATATGCCGCTGGCCAGCTTTGAGTTCCAAAGCGGGGAGGCGGATTATGACGAGAGCGGGAACGGGAGGCTGGATGTTGCCGACGCGGACTTTACCTCCAGAATGTGCATTGCCCAGAATAACCGCCTGATTAACCATTATCTGTTTACCGGCGGCAGGAATATGCTGCTGAAAAAGCCCCGGAAGGACGGAAATAACCGGATTGCCATCACGGGAGAGCGTCATGGTTTTACTGCGCCGGTGAATCCGGAGGGAAAATTGAGCTATACCTATGACCGGATCCGGAGAAATGCCCGGGTGATGCTGGCAAACGCAAGGGCCCTGGGCTCCATGAAGGAGGAGCGGGACAATGTGGCCGTTGGCTTTATTCCCGATTACTTTATGACGGAATATCATTATCCGGGATCTGCGCGGGAAAAGAAAATGGTGGAGCATCTGGCCCGTTACCGTACAGGAAGCGGGTGGGATACCTTTGCCAAGATGCTTCTGCTGGAGCACTATGCCTTCGGAGGGGTAAATCTGCAGGAGGACGGAAGCTGGATGCAGGAAAAAATGGTTCTGTTTCTTCTGTCGGCGGATTATATGGATTCGGGGGTACAGGAGAGGCTGAGCCGCTTCGTGGAAAACGGAGGAAGCCTGCTTCTGTACGGCCGGATGCCCGTAATGGATATGGAGGGGAATCCCTGCAGCATTTTGTCCGAAAGAACCGGCATCCGGGTGGCAGGGGAGCTGGATGAAGGGATCCTGCCCAATCTGAGCATACAGCCGGAAGGGATCTGGAGCGAATACGCCGAGGTTCGGGCGGGAGAGGCCCAGACCTATGAGGCGGAAGGTGCGCAGATATTTCTCCGGGTTACCGGGGACGGCGGTCCCTGCGGACTGATCAGACAGGTGGGAAAAGGAAAGGCGGCGGTGATAGCCACCCACTATATCGGAAACCGTCAGGGGATCAGACGTCTGATGGATACGCTTGGAGCGTCCTGCAGGCTGTCCGAAAATGCGCAGTACGGAGGCATTTTCCTGGATATCAATGGAAATGAGAACGGCGAAAAGTACCTTCATATCCTGAATATGGATTTTTTTGCAAAAGATTGTAGAATCTGCTATAATAAAGTAGAATTGTTTGAAGGCAGAGAAATCTTCCTTGGGGCGAGAGAAGGGCTCCTGATACCGCTGGGGCTGAAGCTTGAGGGAATCAAGATTCTGTATTCCACCGCGGAGGTGATCGGAGCGGAGCCGGGAAGCCTGACATTCCGGCTGTCTCAGCGGGAGGATGTGATTGCCCTGGAGGGAACGGGTCTTGGCATAACCGGGGCTGCCTGCAGGATAGAGGAAAAGAAGGGGAACACGTATATTTACAGCCAGACGGACGGGAGACTGGGGGAGGAGACCCTGGAAATAAGATTTCCGGCGTAGAGATACTGTCGGAGCCTTTGGACCGTCAATGTCCAATCGGGGGAGGCGGCCCGGAGAAAAGCGCTTCCGGAGAGTCAGGAAAAGTCTGGCGGTTTATATATCAGGGGATCAAATATATGGCTGTGACGATCAAGGATGTGGCGGAGGCGGCGGGAGTATCTATTTCGACGGTATCCTATGCGTTGAACAATACGGGGCCCGTAAGCGAGGAAAAGAAACACAGGATCATGGAGACGGTCCGGGAGCTGGGCTATGTGCCCAACGGGATGGCAAAGAGTCTGAAAAGCCGTAAAAACGGATTTATCGGCTACTTTGCCCATTCCCTGTACGGCGTTGTGTACGGCGAGGTGCTGCGGGGAATCGAAAACGAGATGGACAGAAACGGTCAGGAGATGATCGCGGCCAAATGCGGTCCCATGCAGGACATCACCCACATCAGCAGGCTTCTGCGGGAGAGGATGGTGGACGGGGCCATAATCTTTTCGGAAATGATACCCAATGATCTGGTGAATTTGCTGGCAAACGAGCAGTGTCCTGTGGTGGTGCTGGACCGGGAGCTGGAGGCGCCCTATGTATCCACAGTATTGATCAACAATGAGGACAGCGCCTACCGGGTGGGGGAATATATTCACAGTCTGAACCTGAAGAAGGTGGCCTGCCTCATCGGAAGGGGATTTGACGGAGAGCACAGGCTGGCGGGCTTCCGGCAGGCGGCGGAGGCGTTTGGGCTGGACTGCCCGGAGGAATGGTGCATCGATGCGGGCTGGGAGGAAAAGGAGGCCTATGAGGCTACGATCCGGTTTATCCGGCGAGGCCGCAGGCCGGAGGTGATTTTTGCCTTCAATGACCAGATGGCATCCGGGTGCATCCGGGCCCTTCAGGATATGCTGCTCCGGGTGCCGGAGGACATTTCCGTGATCGGGATGGACGACATTGCCATGAGCGCCGTCATGACGCCCAGCCTCACCACGGTGCATCGTCCTCTGTGTGAGCTGGGGGAGATAGCGGCCCGCACCCTGCTTGAGATGATGAGAGGGGAGCCCAGCAGAAGGATCGTTTTGGAGACATCCCTGATCCAGAGAGAAAGCTGTATTAAAAACTGGGCTAAATAATTATAATGGAAATGCCGCCGGTAAGGGTATTCGTGCCTTCTGCCGGCGGGCGAAGAGGAGTTTATGGACAGAAACAGAATATTAGAGCTGGCGGCGGATATGACGCTGGAGGAAAAGGCGATGCAGATGACACAGCTTTCGCCGGATATGCTCTACCACCTGAGCCCTTCAAACCTGACAGGGCCGCTGCGTGAGTGGAAGTTTGACGATAAGCAGCTGTGGGAGACGGGATCGGTGCTGGGGCCGTCAGGCGCGGCATACCTGAGAAAGCTGCAGGAAGATTATCTGAAGACCTCCAGGCAGAAGATTCCGCTGCTTTTTATGTCGGATGTGATACATGGATATGTGACGATCATGCCTATTCCCCTGGCTCAGGGCTGTACCTTTGATCCCGGGCTTTGCGAGGAAGCGGCGGCAGTGGTAGCCGCAGAGTCGGCGGCGGCCGGGCTGCATGTGACCTTTTCTCCCATGGCGGATCTGGTCAGAGATCCCCGGTGGGGCAGAGTGATGGAGTCCTGCGGCGAGGACCCCTGTCTGAACGGGCGGATGGCGGCAGCCATGGTCCGGGGTTATCAGGGAGAGAACCCCGGGGACAAGGGCAGGATCGCCGCCTGCGTCAAGCATTTTGCCGCATACGGACAGCCCGAAGGAGGCAGAGAGTATAACACGGTGGATATGTCCAGGGGCGTTCTGAGGGATTTTTACCTTCCGGCCTATCGGGAGGCCATCCGGGCGGGAGCCGCGCTGGTGATGACCTCCTTCAACACGGTGGAGCGGATTCCGGCCACCTGCTCGAAGCTTTTGCTCCGCAGGATCCTGCGGCAGGAGTGGGGCTTTGAGGGCGTGGTGATCTCCGACTATGCCGCGGTGGAGGAGCTGATGAACCATTCCGTGGCCGCCGACGCCCTGGAGGCCGGCGAAAAGTGTATTCATGCGGGAATGGATATAGAGATGATGTCCGGGGTATACGCGGGTACGCTGAAGGCGCTGCTGGAGCAGGGAAGAATTACGGAAGAGGAGATCGATGAGTGTGTGATCCGCATTCTGGAGCTGAAAAACAGACTGGGGCTTTTTGAAAATCCCTGGAAGGACGCGGACGAACAGGAAGAAAAGGAATTGCTGTACTGTCAGAAGCATCTGGACACGGCCCGCAGAGCGGCCCGGGAGAGCATGGTTCTTTTGAAAAATCAGGGAGCGCTGCCTCTTGGGGAAGCCGGTAAGGTGGGACTGGCAGGGCCTTTTGCCTGCACGGGCAATCTGCTGGGAGGCTGGCACTGCGAGGGCAGGCCGGAAAATACCCGTTCTCTGGGGGAAGCTCTGCAGGAGAAGCTGGGGGACAGGCTTGTGACGGCCATGACGGAGCCCTTTGCCTGGGGCGGAGAAAGAGATGTGCCTGACGGGGCGGAGGAAGCGGCGCTTGGGCTGAAGGATTGCGAAATCTGTATTGTGGCCGCAGGAGAACCGGAGTGGGAGACGGGAGAGGCCTCCAGTAAAACCAACCTGAGGCTTAGCAGGAATCAGGAAAAACTGATTCACGCTCTGCATGCCGCAGGGAAAAGGGTGGTACTGGTGCTCTTTTCCGGAAGGCCTCTGGAGATCGGGCCGGTGCTGGAGGACTGCGACGCCGTTCTGCAGGCCTGGTTCCCGGGAAGCGCCGGAGCGGATGCGGTGGCTGACATTTTGTGCGGAAGCTATAATCCCTCGGGACATTTGAGCATGAGCTTTCCCCGCAGTGTGGGTCAGATTCCGGTTTATTATAATTACTATAATACGGGGCGTCCGGCGGAGGCCAAAGCGGACAGTTATGTGACCGGTTACCGGGACTGCCCCAACAGTCCTCTTTTTCCCTTCGGATACGGTCTCAGCTACACTGACTTTGTCTGCGAGGGTCTGAAGATTTCCTGGGCAGGTGATCTGTTAAAGGCCTCCGTCCGGGTCAGAAACACGGGAAAGCGCAGCGGAGGGACTGTGGTTCAGCTCTACATTCGGGATGTGTCCGCCAGTGTGGTGCGTCCTGTGAAGGAGCTGAGGGATTTTCGAAAGGTGTTCCTGGAGCCCGATGAGGAAATGCAGGTGGAATTTTCCATTACGGAGGATATGCTGTCCTTCTATGACGAGCAGGAAAAGTGGGGTTGGGAACCTGGCGAATTTGACATCATGACGGGTCTGGACAGCGAACAGGTGGAAACCAGACGGATTTTTGTGCCTGCGGGGGCAGGCAGGGAGGCGTAATGGAACAGGAAAAAAGGGCAGACAGCAGGATTATGGCTGTTCTGGAGGAAGAGGAGAGAAAGTGCTTTGACTTTTTCTGGCAGGAGGTCAGCAGCTCAAAGGAGGGCTATGGTCTGATCCGTGATAACGATGTAAAGCGTGACATGTGCTCCATTGCCTCGGTGGGCTTCGGCCTGGCCGGTCTGGCCATCGGGGCCGAGCGGGGATATGTAGGCAGACAGGAGGCGGAGGAGAGAGCCGAAGGAACTCTTGTGACTCTGAAGGAGAGAGCGGAGCGGGTGCATGGCTTCTTTTATCACTTTTTGAACATGGAGGACGCTTCCCGGTATGGGCACTGTGAAGTGTCCGTAATCGACACGGCCCTGCTTTTGATGGGCGGTCTTGTGGCCGGCGAATATTTCGGCGGGCAATGCATGCAGCTCTGGGAGGAGCTTTATGCGGATGTGGACTGGGAATGGTACCGCTGTCCGGAAAAGAATTGCTTTTATATGGGCTATGATGAGCGGAAGGGACATTTTGGCGCCTGGGATCATTATGCAGAACAGTTTATCATGTATTTTCTGGGCGTTGCCGCACCCAAATATCCCGTGGATCCCTCCATATTTTATGATTGTCCGCTGTACTGCGATGTGTATAAGGACAGCGGGCTGATTTATCACAGCTATTGCGGAGGTCTTTTTGTGTACCAGTTTTCCCATGCGTTTCTGAATCTGAAGGGTAAGACGGACCGCCGGGGCATTGACTGGTATGAAAATTCGGTGCGGGCCACCAGAGCCAGCCGGCAGTATTGTATTGACAATCCTGAGCACAGGAGGACCTATCATCAAAATGCCTGGGGCATGACGGCCTGTATGACGCCCCACGGGTATTCCGGAGCCCAGGGAGCCCTTCCCTGCTTTGGAAACCGGGTCAACGAGGCGGACGGAACCGTACCTCCCTGCGGCGCTTTGGGCTCTCTGCCCTTCTGCCCGGAGGAGGTTATGGAGGCGGTGCTTCACTATGCTTCCATTCCTCAGCTGAAGGGAAAATATGGTTTTCTGGATGCCTTTAATCTGGATGCTGCTCCTGCCTGGTTCTCTGACAGGTATATCGGCATTGATAAAGGGATCAGCCTGCTTATGCTGGAGAATTATCGTTCGGGCCTGATCTGGGAGCTGACCGACAGGAATTCGTATATTCAGACGGCGTTTCAGAGGCTGGAGTTCAAGGGATTGGAAAACTTATATAATTGAAATATTTTGAATATCATGTTATCATAAGACTGTACTGGTGAGTACGCAGAGAGTTTCGGGCTCTTTTTGTGCCGGCATGACCGGAAGCGTATGCCTGTCAGTGTGGGAAGCCGCGTGTATTCCGCGGGTTTATGAGGATGATATTATGAGAATTGAACGAGTCGATGAAAAAACGGTAAAATGCTTTTTATCCAATGAAGAACTGGAAGAGTATGAGATTGATTACAAGGATTTTGTGATGCGCAGCGAAAAGGCAAAGGAGGTCGTGCAGGAAATTATCGAGCAGGCCGAGGAGGAAGTAGGCTATAAGCCCCCCCATTATGCTTTTGACCTGCAGATCATGATGCTTCCGGATCAGGGGCTGATGCTTACCTTTTCGGAACGGGATCCGGAGATCAAGGAGGGAGATCCGCTGATCGAATGCCTGAAGGAAATGAAGCGTATGCTGCAGGCCACCCGGGAGAAGGTGGGGCTGGCCGGGAAGAACGAGGGCCAGGCCGACGGTCCGCAGGAGGGAGCCGGCGGGGAAGCCGGTTCGGGAGCCCAAAAGGATAAGGAACCGGCGCCGCCTATGCCCAGGCCTGATTTCGCGGTGTTTGTGTTTCCCCGGCTTGGCAGCGTGATGGATTATGCGGCTGTGCTTCCTTCAAACCTTCGGGTGGACAGCCAGCTTTACGAGATGAACGGGTTTTTCTACCTGTGTCTGAAAAAAGGGCATGCATCCTATGAGCGATACAGCCGGGCATGCATCCAGGCCATGGAGTTTGCCACTCTTTACACGGCGGATGAAAAGCAGATTTTAACGCTGAAGGAGCATGGCACCTGCCTGATTTCGGAGAAGGCGGTCAAAAAGCTGAGAGGCTAGAGAAAACGCTTGTCTTTGAAAGCTCTGATAAGTCAGGTGGAGAGGAATCAGGATGAAGGCGGTCATAACGGATCTGGATGGAACCTTGCTCCATACGGACAAGAGTGTGTCAGAATATACATACAGGGTGCTGGAAAGGTGCCGGGAGAGGGGAATCCTGCTCATGGCGGCAACAGCCAGGCCGCAGAGAGCTGTTTTGTCATATCAGGACAAGGTGGGTTTTTATGCCATGACGACGCTGAACGGAGCAAAAGTCATTCTGCCCCGGAATGTGATCGAAAATTGTATCACGCCCTCCAGCGCGGAGGAGATTCTTGGCAGAGTGTCCGCGATCCCTGGTCTGATTCTATCCATGGAAACGGAGGCAGGGATTTTTTCCAGTCATCCTATTCCGGAATGGAATGCTTCCGTATATCAGGGCTTTCCAAGGGCTCCGGAGGGATGCGCCGTTTATAAGCTGCTTCTGGGCGGTTCGGGAATGAAGTATCAAAGGGAAGTGGAAAAAGCGCTGACGGCTGATACCTATATGACGGTGGCGGCCGGGCGGCTGATACAGATCATGAGTACCGCGGCCACCAAATGGAACGGGGTCCGGGCTATGCTGGAGGATGCGGGAATTTCGCCGGAGGAAGCGGTATATTTCGGAGATGACAATGATGATGTGGAGTCCATTCAGAATTGCGGAATGGGCGTGGCCATGGCCAACGGGATCGATGAGGCGCTGGAGTCGGCAGATTATGTGACTGAAAGCAGCGATTTGGATGGCGTGGCAAAGTATATTGAGAAATATTTACTTTAAGTTTATCAGGGGAGCCGGTTAATACAAAACTTTAATCGGCTCCCCCTGTTTATTTGTTAATTGGGCTGTCTGTTTTCCGACAGTCCTTTCTGTGTCTTTTCAGGCGCTTTTGAGGATCTGTCTATTTCTCCAGAATTTTTACCGCTGTGCCGTAGGCAATTACCTCTGCGGCTCCGGACATAACGGAGGATGTGCCGTAACGGACATTGATCACAGCGTCCGCTCCCAGTGCTTCCGCTTCGTCCACCATACGCTTTACGGCGATCTGACGGGCCTCGTTGAGCATCTGAGTGTATCCTGTCAGCTCTCCGCCCACCAGGGTTTTCATGGCGGCCATAAAATCCTTTCCCACATTCTTTGAGTGTACTACTGTTCCCTTTACGATTCCCAGATCCTCAACGTTTTTTCCAGGTATATAGTCAATATTTAGAAGCTTCATCCAACTCTCCTCCTTCGATTTCTTTCAGTCGTTCCCGCAGGGCGGCCACAGTACCGATAATGCCGATCAAGGGCACCACGATAAAGGCCGCAGCCAGTAGAATCGGTATTTCCGGTTCCATGATCACGGCGGCGGTCATGAGAACAATGGGCAATGCCATAACAAGGATTGCCACAAAGCCTCCGATCAATGCGCCCCGTTTTCGTTCTTTACTGTCTTTTTTCCGGATGTTCACAAATTTGGTACCTCCCTCCTCCATAGTTTCCATTTCCTGAAGAAGCATGGGCACATTCAGGGTCCCCAGCCGGGCATCCTCCGCCAAAAGTCTGTGGCAGAAAGCATTGGTGGCCTCCAGATTTCTGCTCCGCCGCTCCAGTACGATGAGATGCCTGCGCAGGCAGTCCTCCAGGGTAAGGCTTCCGGTCTGCAGACGACGGATTTCTTCAATGGGAATGTCCAGCTTTCTCAGCAGCTTGATCTGCTGCAGGATCGTCACATCCTCCTCCGTATAATCACGATAACCGTTGGCCGAGCGGGAGGGACTTAAGAGCCCTTCCTGTTCGTAAAAGCGGATGTTCTTTTTGGAGATGCCGACGGCCTGCTCCACCTGATTGATTTTCATAGACCCGCGCCTTTCTTGGGAAATGGTGTTTACAAGAAGACTCTATACCTTCCATAAGGGGGAAAGTCAATAGTAAATCAAAAATTTTTGCCGAATTCCCTTTTATGCAGAAGGAAGGCCCCCGTTTTTGGGGTTGCATTGGATACAGAGTTCGTGTAAAATTATAACCATTAGAAAAAGATTTTTTATGTGTGCATGAGGGGGAAAATGAAAATGGACAAGGAAGAGTACAGGAGAGAGCGTGAAAAAGCGGCTTCCGAGCAGAAGCAGTTTCTCAGAGACAACCCTGAGGTTGGCAGGCTTGTGAAGACAAAGAGGATTTTTATATGGTTTCTCGCAGGGTATCTGATGGTTCATTTCTTTTTATCAATTGGTATTTTGATTGTTCAGGATAAGCTGACGGCAGGAATGGCGGGTATAGAGCTGGTGAAGCTGTTTTTTCAGCTGCTTTGGATCTGTCTCTTTTTGAATCCTGCAGGTATATGGAAACAGAATCTGATGCTGTATCTTTCCGCGGGCTATAATTTTTATACGCTGCTGGCTAATCGTGCTATGATGCAGTCGGTATGGACATATCTTCCATATATGGATCTGGTTCCACGGCTGCTGTACCGGTATCTGATGCTGACAGAGATTCTGATTCCGCTTATTCTGCTGGCAATGGCTTCCTGGCTGATCCTCCCCCGCAGAAACAGAGAACTGTCGGAGGAAGCGTCAGCCATGTATCAGGAAACGCTTCAGAATCTTCAGAACCGTTTCAGATAATCCTTTAACAGAAACGCGCAAAAATACGGAAAAGTGTAAATGTTGTCGCTTACCCCGATATTTCCGGCAGTGAATTTGATTCCATGCCGGATATCGGGGTATTTTTCGCTTTGGATCAATGTCCGCAGGGATTTTGCGGTTCCACGGGCCGCCTTTACCTCCACGGGAAGGAGGGATTCTTTTGTTCTCACAAAGAAATCCTCTTCCAGGGTGGAATCCCCTTTTTTGTAGTAATACAGTGCATAGCCGCTTTTTGTCAACGCTTCGCCTACTATATTTTCATACAGAGCACCCTTATACACGCCAAGGTTTTTATTGGCCCGCAGATCCTCCTGGGCTTCTTCGTCCAGCATGGCCACAAAAAGTCCTGTGTCGAAGAAATAGATCTTATATTTTGTGTCATCGTAATTACCGCGGAGGGGAAGCTCCGGAAAGTTCAGGCAGTAGCAGATATGAATCATTCCTGCATCCTGCAGCCATTCGATACAGCCACGGTAGTCCTTGAACCGGGCGCCGCCTGCCACCTTGGAAATCTGGAATTTTTTATTGTCCTTTGCCAGCTGCACGGGAATTTGTTCAAAGACATTGAGAATCCGGCCCTGATCCAGACCATCGGCATATTTACGGATATCTTCTCTGTAATCCTCGAGAAGCTGCCGCTGGATTTCAAGAGTTCCTTCAAAGGTTCCCTTTTCTATATACTCCTTCACCACGGCCGGCATACCGCCCAAAATACAATAATCAAGAAATAAACTGCCATATACCTTCATTTCCGCTTCATTGAAGGGCTGCTGTTTTTCCATGTGCTCAAGCATATTCAGAATGCTTGCTTTTTCATAACCCTTTGCCCACAGAAACTCCTCGAAATCCATGGAAAACATATTGTAATCGGTCTTATATCCTACGCTGTTGCTCTCAATTCTTTTATAATGGATTCCCAGCAGGGAACCGCTGCAGATCACGTCAAAACGCCCGTCTATTTTGAAAAATTTCAATGCTGTGGCTATATCCGGATACTCCTGCAGTTCGTCAAAAAAAATGAGCGTTTCTCCCGCCTCAAACCGCTTGGATGGATCCATTCGGGAAATATTCCGGATAATATCCTCTGCTTTATAGCCGTCCTCTGTAATAAGCTTATACTTGGGCTCTTCGACAAAATTAATATAGATAATGTTTTTATAGTGATGATCCGCAAAGTGCCTTATGGACTCTGTTTTTCCGATTTGCCTCGGCCCCTTAACGATCAGCGGCTTACGGTGAGAGTCATTTTTCCAGGTACTTAAATAATCATCTATTTTCCGATATAAGTATATTTCGCTCATGCTCATCGCGCCTCCTGCCATAAGTATACAAAAAAATGAGCGACTTTTGCAAGGGTTTATACAAAAAAATGAGCGACTTTTCTGGATATTTTACAAAAAAATGAGCGACTTTTCTGCGGCAATATACAAAAACCGGAAAATCAAAGCAGCTTAGCCTGCCATTCCGCCTCCCGGAAGCCTGCCAGCACAAAATCTTCACCTATAATGAGAGGCCGTTTCACAAGCATTCCGTCTGTGGATAACAGCTCCAGCTGTTCCTCCTCGGACATGGCAGGAAGCTTATCCTTCAGTCCAAGCTCCTTGTACAGATTTCCGCTGGTATTAAAAAATCTTTTCAGGGGAAGGCCGCTTTTGTGATACCAGGCAGTCAGCTCTTCTTTGGTAGGGTTTAGCTCTTTGATGGGTCTGTCTTCATAGGAAATGCCGTGCGCCTTAAGCCAGTCTGCCGCTTTTTTGCAGGTACTGCATTTTTGATATTGAATAAATTGCATTGTGGTGTCCTTTCTGTTTGTTTTTGCGGGAAGTGTTTTCCGCTGTCTGATTGTAATTGTAACTCCTGAAAAAAGATTTCGCAACGTGGTATTAAACCGCAATCAGTCTTGACAAACCGGTTATCATACACTACAATCACATACATATAGAGCGACTGTGAAGAGGATTAGTACGAAACGGCAGGCATTTCAGAGAGAGGGCGTGGCGCAGAGCTTTGGAGACAGAGCTGCGGCGCGGCTGTAAGGTCCTTATGCCAAGGTTTCCGAACCTGCCTTGGAGTCCTGTGCGAGGTCCTGATTATGTGGGCAAAAGTACAGCGTAGGCCGGCGTTAACGGCGATTGAGATGGATGCGCAGGCATCAATTAGGGTGGTACCGCCGAGCTTTCGGTCCCTTGAAGGGGATGGAGGGCCCGGCGTTTTTGACATTCAGAAAGCAGTCAGACCTTCGTTCCCGGCAGACAGTATACGACAGTCTTACGAAATCCTGTGATACCGGGAGCTTTCGTCAGACTGTCACCGGATTTCAGGGGAAGCGCCGCACCGAAGGAGTATGCGCTCAGCGCTTCAGAAGGAGGAAAAATGGCAGACAAAAAGATGGTGGAGGAGATCACGGATATGTCCGTGGATTTTGCTCAATGGTACACGGATGTGGTGAAGAAGGCGGAGCTAATCGACTATACCTCGGTGAAGGGATGCATGGTGATCAAGCCCGCAGGCTATGCGATTTGGGAGCTGATACAGAAGCAGCTGGATGAACGCTTCAAGGCTGCCGGTGTCGAAAACGTGTATCTTCCCATGTTTATACCGGAATCTCTGCTGCAGAAGGAGAAGGATCATGTGGAGGGCTTTGCGCCTGAGGTGGCCTGGGTGACTCACGGGGGACTGCAGCCTCTTCAGGAGCGGCTCTGCGTGCGGCCTACCTCGGAGACGCTGTTCTGTGATTTTTACAAAAATGATATTCATTCCTACAGGGACCTGCCCAGGGTTTATAACCAGTGGTGCTCGGTAGTCCGCTGGGAGAAGGAGACCAGACCCTTCCTTCGTTCCAGAGAATTTTTGTGGCAGGAGGGCCATACGGCTCACGCCACTGCGCAGGAGGCCGAGGAGAGAACCATTCAGATGCTGAAGGTATACGCGGATTTCTGTGAGGAGGTGCTTGCAATCCCCGTGATCAAGGGGCGCAAGACCGATAAGGAAAAATTTGCAGGGGCGGAGGCTACCTATACCATTGAGGCGCTGATGCACGACGGCAAGGCTCTGCAGTCCGGAACCAGCCATAATTTTGGTGACGGCTTTGCAAAGGCCTTTGACATTCAATTTGCGGATAAGGACAATACCCTGAAATATGTGCATCAGACCTCATGGGGACTGAGCACCCGGCTGATCGGCGGCATTATCATGGTTCACGGAGACAACGAGGGACTGGTGCTGCCTCCCCGGATTGCTCCTGTACAGGTCTGCATCATTCCTATCCAGCAGAAAAAGGAAGGGGTGCTGGATAAGGCATATGAGCTTCGGGACCGGCTGAAGGGAAATTTCCGGGTGAAGGTGGATGATACGGATAAGTCTCCCGGCTGGAAGTTTGCCGAGGCCGAGATGCGGGGGTATCCTGTGCGTGTGGAGATCGGTCCCAAGGATCTGTCAGCCGGAAAGTGCGTACTCTGCCGCCGGGATACCAGAGAAAAGACAGAGGTGTCACTGGAGGAGCTGGAGGCAAAGCTGGCAGAGCTTCTGGATACCATTCAGAGGGAAATGCTGGAGAGAGCCCGGACCCACCGGGACGCACACACCTACACTGCCGCCAATATGGAAGAGTTTGAGCGGATTTTTACGGAGAAGGCGGGTTTTGTGAAAGCCATGTGGTGCGGGGATCAGGAATGCGAGGATCAAATCAAGGAAAAGCTGGCGGTTACCAGCCGCTGTGTGCCCTTTGAGCAGGAGCAGATTGCCGAAACCTGCGTCTGCTGCGGCAGACCTGCAAAAAAAATGGTATATTGGGGAAGAGCGTATTGATTCCCGCGGTCAATGAGGCAGGCAGCATAGAAAGGAATAATTATGATTAATAAAACTTATGATATTCAGGTAGAGGGCTCCTTGCCTGGTGCAAGGCTGACTGTGTATATTCAGAACGTTTCTCAGGAGCTGAAGCTGAACGACAGGCCTCTGGTTCTGGTGTGTCCCGGCGGAGGATATGAGTTTAATTCTGACAGGGAAGCCGAGGTGTTTGCCATGCAGTTCCTTGCCATGGGCTGTCATGCTGCGGTGCTGAATTATTCCTGCAAACCGGCAGTGTTTCCCACAGCGCTGGGGGAGCTGGCTTATAGTGTTGCTCTGATCCGCCGGAATGCGGCAGAGTGGCATGTGGAGCCGGAAAAGATAATTGTGCTGGGCTGTTCCGCCGGAGGACATCTGGCGGCCAGCCTGGGTGTATTCTGGGATCAGGATTTTGTTGTGCAGGCAGCGGGCCTGGAGCAGGGCAGTCATGAACAGGTGCGTCCTAATGGCCTGATTCTGTGTTATCCGGTGATTTCCTCAGGGGAATTTGCCCACAGGGGATCATTCAAAAGCCTGCTGGAGGACAGGGAGGAAGAGCTTTCCGAGAGAATGTCTCTGGAGAAGCAGGTGAGTGCCAAGGTACCTCCCGTGTTTATGTGGCACACCTTTGAGGATGACGTGGTACCGGTGGAAAATGCGCTGCTGTTTGCAGCCGCTCTGCGCCGGGCAGGAGTGAGCACGGAGTTTCATATGTATCCCAGGGGAGGCCATGGACTGGGGCTTGCCAACCGCTTATCCGAAGGTCGTGACGGCTATGGGCAGCAGGACGAATGTGCCACATGGATTTCCCTGGTCAGGACTTGGATTGAGAAGGGATTTATGTAAAATGGCCGCCGGCTGCAGGCCGGGGCGTGAGGGCAGTTATGGATTATATCGTAATGGACCTGGAATGGAACCAGGGGGGCGAACAGGAGGGAGCCGCAGCAGAAACAGCGGAAAAGCTTACCTTTGAGGTGATCGAGATCGGCGCTGTGAAATTAAATGACGATGGCGTCATAACCGGGGAATTTCATGAACTTATTAAGCCCACAGTGTATCATGAAATGAACCGTATCACAGGGAAGCTGATTCATTTGCAGATGGAGGAGCTGGAAGAAGGGCTGCCTTTTCCGGAAGCAGCGGGGAAATTTTTGGAGTGGTGCAAAGAGACGCCGTGCCTGTTTTGTACCTGGGGGGATCAGGATCTGACGGAGCTTCAGCGCAACATGGCGTATTACAACATGACACCCATGTCATGTGGTCCCATGGCCTTTTTGGATGTTCAGAAGCTTTTCAGCCTTGCCTTTGAGGACGGCAAATCCCGAAGATCCCTGGAGTACGCGGTGGATCTGATGAAGCTGGAAAAGGATGTGCCCTTTCATCGGGCCTTTGGCGATGCCTGGTATACGGCAAAGCTGTTTGTCCTGATTATGGAAAAAAACAGGCAGCTGCTGCGGAATGTGTCCTATGATCTGTTTCATCTGCCGGCGGACCGGGATCAGGAGGTCAGGATCCGGTTTGCCGATTATGCGAAATATATTTCCCGGGAATTTAAGGGAAAGAGGGAAGCGTTTGCGGACAGGGAGGTGGTGTCCAGCAAATGCTATCTCTGCCGCCGCAATTTAAAGAAGAAATTGAAATGGTTCACTCCCAACGGGAGGCATTATTATTGCCTGGCATATTGTGAAAAACACGGATACCTGAAGGGTAAGATCCGGGTCCGCCGATCAGAGGGAGGCGGGGTCTACATTGTCAAGACCACAAAGATCATAAGCCCGGAGGAGGCGGAGGAAATCAGGCAGCGGAGTCTCCAGGCTGGAAAACAGTACAGGAGAGCCGCTGCTAGAAACCAAAATCCTTGAAGCTGGGACCCTCTTTTTTTCTCCACTGGTGCTTTCCGCCTTCCCGCCGGGACAGGCTTGCATGCCGGGGAGCGAAAGAATAGTTCCGCAGAACGGCCTTGACCAGCAGGGCTATAAGCAGAAGTACACATACCACAGCGATGGCGGCCAGCACGTTGACGATGTTTACGTACAAAATGCGGGTCGCTTTTTGGGCTTCCGAAGAGTCAGATTTCCCGGAGGTGTCCAAAGCGCCGGGGCCTGCGGAGGGCGAATCATCGGGGGAAGCAAAGCTTACGCCAACGGATCCTATTTCTGCACCGTGGTAGAAATAGGTGATGCGCGCGGCTTCTTCCTCCTTTTCGGAGGTGTAGGTGACTGCAGATTCTGTGTCCTTAAAGGAGGCAGTTCCGGGAAGGACGATAAAATCCTCCCGGTTCAGGGACAGAAGAGGCTTTGAGTTTCCGAAGATGTCATTGCCGCTGTAAAACAGTTCCATATCGTCCATGTTATATTTTGTCTCTGTCTGGGATACGTTGACCTTTTCAAAATTATTGAAGCCGTATTCAAACAGAGAGATGGTGTCCAGATACTGATAGGGATGCTCGTCCCGCATAACCACACAGATCAGACGCATGCCGTTTTTTTCCGCACAGGATACCAGACAGTATCTGGCGGAGGCAGTATATCCGGTTTTGCAGCCCACCAGGTATTCATAGGCATATTGGCCGCCGGGAATAATGGCCATATTGTTGAGCTCCAGCTTGCGATGGGGCAGGGTGTCGGAGGCGGGAATATCCAGACGCCGGGTGAGAGAAATCTTGCAGAGCATTTCGTTGGAAAAAAACGCCCTTCCGATCATAGCCAGGTCGTAGGCGGTGGTGTAGTGGTTTTCGTCGGGCAGTCCGTTGGGATTGGCGAAATGGGAGTTCAGGCAGCCCAGCTCCTCCGCGCGCCTGTTCATGGTCTCGGCAAAGACACTCCAGTCGGAGGTGCCGGAAATATGCTCCGCCACAGCGTAAGACACCTCGTTGGCAGAACGGATCAGGATGGCGTTGAGACACTGTTCCACGGTCAGGGCCTGTCCCACGTCCATGGCGATATGGCTGCTGTCCCAGGGAGTATCGAAAACCGCGTCGTGGGAAAAGGTGACCATTTCGTCCATGGCGCACTGTTCGGTCACGATCAGGGATGTGAGGATCTTGGTGGTGCTGGCCGGGTACTCCTGCTGATGAATATTTTTTGCATACAGGATGGCTCCTGTTTCTGCCTCAATCAGAATGGCAGATTCCGCTCCTACGACTGGGCCTGTGGGCCAGTTGGAGATCTGGTTTGTCTGAACTTCCATGGCCCGGTGGGCTTCCAGGGTCTCATCAGGCGTCAGCTGAGCGGCGGCCACAGGGAGAGAATGGGAAATGAGCAGAAAAAATGCGCACAATAAGGCCGCTTTTATCCTGTATGGGGGGTTGAGAGAGTATTTATTGGTTTCGGAATATATAAAATCTTTAAAAATATATTTCATGAGTTGTCCTTTTTGGCTTGCTTTGGGGTGTGAGTGCGGCACTTTTTGCCGCTTCGCGGGTCGTCGTCCGCTCAGCCCGCGCCATTGGCCAAGTGCCGCAAGCGGCGGCACTTTTTGCCGCTTCGCGGGTCGTCATCCGCTCAGCCCACGCCATTCGCAAAGCCGTTCCTGCGGAACTCTTCGCCGCTTCGCGGATCGTCATCTGCTCAGCCCGCGCCATTGGCCAAGTGCCGCAAGCGGCGGCACTTTTTGCCGCTTTGCGGGTCGTCGTCCGCTCAGCCCGCGCCATTCGCAAAGCCGTTCCTGCGGAACTCTTCGCCGCTTCGCGGCTGTCTTTGCTCATAGGATGGCGCTCCCTCAGTCCATACAAGTGGCAAAAAATTCGTGCGAGCACGATTTTTTGTCATTTGTATGGACTGGCTGAGCTGTTATAGGGGTATTATACACTGAAAAGCAATGCATTGACAAGTTCGGAAAGATAAAGTACAGTAAGTAAGGATGAGGGTCACGGAGCAGGCAACGGGAGAATTGGTATGAGACTGCGTAATATAACAGGAGCCAGAGAGGTCATCGGAGACAGTCCGTATGTGGTGCAGGAGGCAGTGCAGCCTCTGTGTCCGGGCCGCTGGAGCGAAATATTTGGAAATGAAAATCCGGTTCGCATTGAAATCGGTATGGGAAAAGGGAAATTTATATATACTATGGCTAAGGAGCACCCTGACATCAATTATGTGGGGATTGAAAAGTATTCCAGCGTGCTGCTTCGGGCCGTTCAGAAGATGGATCAGGAGGAGCTGCCCAATCTGAAGTTTCTTCGAATGGAGGCGGAAAATATTACACAGGTTTTCGGCCCCGGGGAGGTAGACAGAATTTACCTTAATTTCTCGGATCCCTGGCCCAAGGACAGGCATGCTAAGCGGCGGCTTCCTTCCAGGGAGTTTCTGGCCCGCTATGACGTGATCCTGAAAAGGGACGGCAGGCTGGAGTTTAAGACGGATAACAGGGAGCTTTTTGATTTTGCGGCAGCGGAGCTTGAGCCGGCGGGCTGGAAGGCCAGTACCATTACCTATGACTTGCATGATGATGCGGTGCTGATGGAGGGAAACGTTATGACGGAATATGAGGAAAAATTTTCCGCCATGGGGAATCCCATCTGCAAATATATAATTTGCCGATAAACAAAGTTAGTCGGCAGCAGTCAAAGACTTGATATCAATTTGCGGCAGCCGGCGGGAAATTATGCCGGGAATGCCCAGGAGAAGGAGGAGAAAAATGGAGTACAAATTTACGACGGACAATTTTGAGGAAGAGGTCCTGCAGTCCAAGATTCCGGTGCTGGTGGATTTCTTTGCGGACTGGTGCGGTCCCTGCAAGATGATGGCGCCCATTGTGGAAAAGCTCGCGGAGGAATATGACGGCCGTGTCAAGGTAGGAAAATGCAATACGGACGAGAACCTGCAGGTTGCTCAGAGATACCGCATTTCCAGCATTCCCACATTTATTATTTTCAAGGACGGAAAGCCGGCGGCTACCTTTATGGGCGCCATGTCTGCCAAGGATCTGAAAGATAAAGTGGAGAATGCATTGAAATAAGATGAACAGAGCTACATTGAAATACGAAGGAAAAAGAATGCTGGGCGGCGTCTTCGGCGCCCTGCTGTATGCGGCGGGGATCAATCTGTTTGTGGTGCCCGCTGAACTGTATACAGGCGGACTCATGGGCATCTGTCAGGTGATCCGCACCGTGCTGGCGGATGCTTTTGGCCTTAGATTTCAGGCCTTTGATATAGCCGGCGTTATATACTATATTATAAATGTACCGATTTTCCTGGTAGCATTCAGCAGAATCGGCAGATTGTTTCTGGTAAAAACATTGGCTTCAGTCACTGCCATCACCCTGTTTATTTCCCTGATTCCCACGGTGGTTATCGTGGAGGATGTCATGGCGGCTTGTGTGGTAGGAGGCATCATATCCGGCGCAGGGGTGGGGATTATGCTGCGCATGGGCTCTTCCGGCGGAGGAACGGATGTGGTGGGAGTTCTGCTGATCAAATGGAAGAGAGATTTCAGTGTTGGCAAGGTAAACCTGCTGGTGAATCTGGTGCTTTACGGAGCCTGTATTTTCCTGTTTGATATCGGGACGGTGGTGTATTCCGTTATCTATGCGGCGGTGTACTCCGTGGCCATGGATAAGGTACACACACAGAATATCAATGTGGAGGTCCATGCGATCACAAAGGCGGATACCTCTGCACTGGAAAAGAAGGTTTTTGAGGAGCTGGGCCGCGGGATCACCAAATGGTCTGCGCTGGGTGCCTATACCTATGACCGTTCCCATGTGCTGTACATCATGCTGTCCAAATATGAGGTTAACCGCCTGAAGACCATCATACGCGAATATGATCCTCAAGCATTTATTGTGGTGAATGAGGGAGTCAGCGTGGATGGGAATTATCTGAAGAAGCTGTGAGAATGCTGTGAATTGGTGCAGGCGGGGATTGCTGAAAAGAGTATTCCCCGCCTGATATTATAAGACTGCTTTATCAATATCTTTTTTTAGAGGCCTGAACGGCTTCGCTGGTCAAGTCCACTCCCAGCTTTTTATAGATTTTGATATCCACCTCGGAAAGCATCACAGAGGTATGCACCTGGCAGCCCTTCAGATGCGGCAGCTGTTCCATGGAACGTCTGGCGTTCTCGTCGGTGCTGGCGGCCAGTGCCAGTGCAATCAACACCTCGTCGGTGTGAAGTCTGGGGTTTTTCCCGCCCAGGTAGCGGACCTTCAGGTTCTGGATCGGCTCGATAGCCTCGGGCTTGATCAGCTGTATATCGTGATCTATGCCGGCCAGATATTTCAGGGCATTCAGCAGCAGGGCGGCGGATGCTCCCAGGAAATCGGAGGTCTTGGAGGTAATGATGTGATGGTTGCCAAGCTCGATGGCGGCAGTGGGCACATTCAGGGCTTCGGCGCGCTGGCGGCAGGCCACAGTGACACGCCTGTCATCCGTGGTGATTCTGGCCTGCTTCATGAGAAGCTCGATCTTATAAACCTCGTTTTCAGAGCCTTCGTCCCGCATCACCTTATTCAGGGCGGCATAATAGCGTCGTATGATCTCGGCGCAGGATGCCTGACAGCAGGCCTCGTCGTCGATGATACAGTTGCCTGCCATGTTGACACCCATGTCAGTAGGAGATTTATAGGGATTGCTTCCGTAAATGCCTTCAAAAATAGCGTTCAGCACGGGAAAGATCTCAATATCGCGGTTATAGTTGACGGTGGTCTCTCCGTAGGCCTCCAGATGGAAGGGGTCGATCATATTGACATCGTTCAAATCCGCGGTAGCAGCCTCATAAGCCAGATTTACAGGATGCTTCAGCGGGATATTCCAGATGGGGAAGGTCTCAAATTTGGCGTAGCCGGCCTTGATCCCCCGCAGGTTATCATGATACAGCTGGGAGAGGCAGGTGGCCATCTTGCCGCTTCCCGGGCCCGGAGCCGTGATTACCACCAGCGGTCTCGTGGTTTCGATATAGTCGTTGCGCCCAAAGCCGTTTTCGCTGATGATCAGCGGAATATTGGAGGGATATCCCTCGATGGTATAGTGAAGGTACACCCGGATATTTTTCTTTTCCAGCCGGGCCTTAAACTGGTTTGCGCTGTTTTGGCCGGAATAATGGGTGATAACCACGCTTCCCACATATAGTCCCTTTTGCAGGAACTCATCCCGAAGCCGCAGAACATCCACGTCATAGGTAATTCCCAGATCGCCCCGGATCTTATTTTTTTCAATATCGGCGGCGTTAATAACGATAACGATTTCCGCATAGTCGGAAAGCTGCATCAGCATGCGCAGCTTGGAATCGGGCGCAAAGCCGGGAAGCACGCGGGAAGCATGGTAATCGTCAAAAAGCTTTCCGCCGAATTCCAGGTAAAGCTTGTCGCCGAACTGGTCGATGCGCTCCTTGATGTGCTGGGATTGCATTTTCAGATATTTTTCGTTGTCAAAACCGGTTTTCATCTTATGCCTTTCATGCTGTGAATAAGGATACTGTAGTACATTCCTGAGTGTATTGTATCATAGTTTTCGCGTCTTTGGAATGGCAAAAAGTTTAGAAATCTTTAAGAGATGGAATGTTTTTTTCATACTTATGCTATTGATTTATGAAATACGAATCTCTATAATAAAGTAGATTCAGTTTCGTCAACGAAATTGTGATCGTCGGCGGGAAATGAAAAAAGAAACGGAGTTACTATGGACAATCAAATGAATCAGTATGATAACGGTGGGGGATACAATAACGGAAACCGTGGAAATATGCCTGGGGGCAATAACAATGGAAACGGCGGCGGAGGGAATAACGGCGGCGATCCCAGAAGGCCGAATATCCTGACGATGGTGCTGGCGGCCATGAGCACGCTTGTGATCGTATGGCTTCTCTACAGTGTGATGCTGGGCGGCGGCGTGGACGCCGAGGAGGTCAGCTATACACAGTTTCTGCAGGAGCTGGAAGCGGACAATGTGGATACGGTGAAGCTGCAGAGCACCGGGGAGGTTATTTTCACTTTGAAGTCGGATGCAGCCGCCGCCAATGAAACGGCCACACAGATTCCGCTGCAGGGCTACGGCTTCCGGGTACAGCCTGTGGTGAAGGAGTATTCCGCGGTTTTGATGGAGGATATGGATACCCTGACCTCCCGGCTGGAGGCCCACGGCGTGGACGGAAAGAGGATTCTCAGCGACAATTCCGGGCGCTTCCTGGAGATCATCATCTCCGTGGTGCTTCCGGTGGTTCTGATGTGGATATTACTGGGCTTTTTATTCCGCAAAATGGGGGGAAGCGCCGGCCCCATGGGTGTGGGCAAGAGCAATGCCAAGGTATATGTTCAGAAGGAGACAGGAGTCACCTTCAAGGATGTGGCCGGTGCGGACGAGGCCAAGGAATCGCTGGTGGAGGTGGTGGACTTCCTCCACAATCCCGGCAAATATTCCAAGATCGGCGCCAGACTGCCCAAGGGAGCTCTGCTGGTAGGACCTCCCGGAACCGGTAAGACGCTGCTTGCCAGGGCTGTGGCGGGAGAGGCCAAGGTGCCGTTCTTCTCCCTGACCGGATCTGACTTTGTGGAATTGTATGTGGGTGTGGGCGCCAGCCGCGTGAGAGATCTTTTCAGAGAGGCCAACAAAAACGCGCCCTGTATCATTTTCATAGACGAAATCGATGCCATCGGGCGCAGCCGTGACTCTCAGTACGGCGGAAATGGAAACGAGGAGCGGGAGCAGACGCTGAATCAGCTGCTTTCGGAGATGGATGGATTTGACAGCTCCAAGGGTATCCTGATCCTGGGAGCCACCAACCGCTTCGAGATTCTGGACAAGGCGCTTCTGAGACCGGGCCGTTTTGACAGGCGCATCATTGTGGATAAGCCGGATCTGAAGGGACGCGTGGAGATTCTGAAGGTACATTCCAAGGATGTGAAAATGGATGAAACCGTGGATCTGGATGCCATCGCGCTGGCTACCAGCGGAGCCGTAGGCTCGGATCTGGCCAATATGATCAATGAGGCGGCCATCAATGCAGTGAAAGAGGGAAGGGAATATGTCTGCCAGAAGGATCTGTTTAATGCCGTGGAGCAGGTGCTGATGGGCAAGGAGAAGAAGGACCGCATTATGAACAAGGAGGAGCGCCGGATCGTGTCCTACCATGAGGTGGGCCATGCGCTGGTCAGCGCCCTTCAGAAGAATTCCGAGCCGGTGCAGAAGATTACCATCGTGCCCCGTACCATGGGGGCGCTGGGCTATGTCATGCATGTGCCGGAGGAAGAAAAGTATCTGAACACAGAGGCTGAGCTGAGGGATATGCTTGTGAGCCTGGTGGGAGGACGCGCCGCGGAGGAGATTGTCTTTGACACGGTGACTACCGGTGCGGCCAACGATATTGAGCGAGCCACGGATCTGGCCCGGAACATGGTGACCCGCTACGGCATGAGCAAGCGGTTCGGCCTGATGGGACTTGCCACTGTGGAAAGCCAGTATCTGGACGGCAGAATGGTTTTAAAATGCAGTGACAATACGGCGGCTGAGGTGGACCAGGAAGTGGTGGAGATCCTGAAGGAAAGCTATCAGAAGGCGCTTGAAATGCTTCGGGAAAACCGGGATGTAATGGATAAGCTGGCTGAGTTTCTGATCGAAAAGGAAACCATCACCGGTAAGGACTTCATGAAGATTTTCCGGGAGGCGAAGGGAATTCCCGAGCCCGAAGAGGATGAGGAAGCAAAGAAGCAGGGAAAGAATGAAAAGTCTGCGGATGGAGCAGAGGGAAAGGAAACCTCACAGGAAGTGATCCAGATGCCGGGGCCGGTGGCAGTTCCTGAGCCGGTGGAGGTGCCGGGAGCAGGGGCCCATAGGGAGGATTCCGGGAAGCTGCCGCAGAGGGAGGAAGAGGCCGAAGCAGGGGCTTCGGAGTCGGAGAAAAATGGAGCATCGCCGGAGCAGGAAGAGGATCAGACACCTGAGACGGAGAGCGGCGGTTCACAGACTTCCGCACCGGAGCAGGAGGCTTCTGCGGTGGGAAGGTTTTCCAACAGAAGATTGGACTGATACAGGCGCCGGAAAAGAAAGAAGCTTTGCCGAAGGCTGAATCGCAGAAAATAGAAGATAAGTGGCAGCCCTGTGCCTAAATTGGCACAGGGCTGTTGTAATGATCAGAAGGACCCTGACAGGATCGGAGGAACAGAACATGAAAGAATGGAAGAAAAACGGCGGAAGGGTGTTTTACTGCATTTTATTGATTTTGTGCCTGGCAGGATGCGCAAGGGAAGAAGAGGGGCCTTCGGAGCCGGAAAACAGCTCTCCGCTGCAGATAATGCAGTCGGAGGAACCGCAAACAACGAAGTCAGAGGGATCCCAGACAAAGGAGCCAGAGGGATCCCAAGCAACGGAGCCGGAAGAGCCGGAGGGATCCCGGTCAACGGAGCCGGAAGAGCCGGAGGAATTCCAGTCAACGGAGCCGGAAGAATCGGAGGAACCCGACGCATCTTTCCTGATTGTAATTGATGCAGGGCATCAGCAGAAGGCCGACAGTGAAAGGGAACCGGTAGGACCGGGGGCGGAGGAAACCAAGGCCAAGGTCAGCGGAGGAACCTCCGGCAGCGCCAGCGGACTGAAGGAATACGAGCTGACCCTGACAGTGGCCCAGAAGCTGGAGCAAGAGCTGATTGCCAGAGGATATCAGGTGATTATGGTTCGGACCACTCACGATGTGAATATCAGCAACAGCCAGCGTGCGCAGGTGGCCAATGACGCCGGTGCGGATGCTTTTATCCGTATCCACGCCAACGGGTCGGAGGACACTACAGTAAACGGCGCAATGACCATTTGCCAGACGGAAAACAACCCTTATAACGCCGAGCTTTATGAACAGAGCTTTAATCTCTCCACTTTAGTGCTGGACGAGCTGGCGGCGGCAGCCGGCTGCAAAAAGCGACGGGTATGGGAAACAGATACCATGAGTGGGATAAACTGGTGTCAGGTACCCGTGACCATTGTGGAGATGGGGTATATGACCAACCCGGAAGAGGATCTTCTGATGGCCTCGGAGGATTATCAGGACAAGATCGTGCAGGGCATCGCCAACGGAATTGACAGGTTTTTAAACCCGGAGAGCCAAGGGCGGGATGAAGCGGAGCAAATCGGGATGGAGTAAAAGAATAACAGGGTGCGGCAGCGCAAAGCCGGACGAAACAGGAGTGGAAATGTTTAATTTTGAAGAAGAACTGAAAAAGCTTCCCAAGGAGCCGGGAGTCTATATTATGAGAAATGACAAGGATGTCATTTTATACGTGGGAAAGGCGGTGAACCTGCATAATCGGGTGCGTTCTTATTTCCGTGAAAATATAGGACGAGGCCCCATGATCGACAAGATGGTGTCCCTGATCGCCCGGTTTGAATATATTGTCACAGACTCCGAGCTGGAGGCGCTGGTGCTGGAGAATAATCTGATCAAGGAGAATTCGCCCAAATACAATACGCTGCTGAAGGATGATAAGACCTATCCCTATATCAAGGTTACTGTAGGGGAGGAGTTTCCCCGGATTTTGTTTTCCCGGGTCATGAAAAAAGATAAATCCAGGTATTTCGGTCCCTATACCAGCGCCGGGGCTGTGAAGGATACCATCGAGCTGCTGAACAAGCTGTATTGTCTCAGAACCTGCAATCGAAGCCTGCCGAGAGATATCGGTCTGGATCGTCCCTGCCTGAATTACCATATCAAGCAATGCCTGGCGCCCTGCCAGGGCTATGTGAACAGGGAGCAGTATCGGGAGCAGGTGGCTCAGGCCCTGGAGTTTCTGAACGGCAACTATAATCTGATTCTGAAGGACCTGGAATCCAAAATGAAGGCAGCGGCAGAGGAGCTTGATTTTGAGGCGGCGGCAGGATACAGAGATCTGTACAACAGTGTGAAGCAGGTGTCCCAGAAGCAGAAGATCACCGACAGCGTAGGTGAGGACAAGGATATTCTGGCCCTGTATCAGGATGAGACCGAGGCGGTGGTGCAGGTATTTTTTGTAAGGGACGGCAAGCTGATAGGCCGGGAGCATTATTACATGACACATGTGTCGGAGGGGGACAAGGCCGGTATTCTGGAAAATTTTGTGAAGCAGTTTTATGCGGGAACACCTTTTATTCCCCGGGAGCTGATGCTGCAATATGAGATCGGGGACAGGGAATTGATTGAAAAATGGCTTTCCGGGCGCAAGGGAGGCCGGGTGCATATCAGAGTTCCTAAGATCGGTTCCAAGGAAAAGCTGGTGGAGCTGGCGGCGCAGAATGCAAGGCATATTTTGGAGCAGGACAGGGAGCGGCTGAAAAGAGAGGAGGGCAGGACCATCGGAGCGGTGAAGGAGATCGCAGATGTCCTGGGACTGCCCCGTATCGAAAGAATGGAGGCCTTCGACATTTCCAACATCAACGGCTTTGAGAATGTGGGCTCCATGATAGTATTTGAAAAGGGGAAGCCTAAGCCCAGTGATTATCGGAAGTTTCGGATTCGGACCGTCACCGGTCCCGACGATTATGCCTGTATGCGTGAAGTGCTGACCAGACGATTCCGCCATGGCATAGAGGAGAGCAGGGAACTGGAGGAGAAGGAGCTGGAGCGGGAATACGGAAGCTTTACCAGATTTCCTGACCTGCTGATGATGGACGGAGGCCGGGGACAGGTGAATATCGCGTTGGCCGTGCTGGAAGAGCTGGGAATTACCATTCCTGTCTGCGGAATGGTAAAGGATGATAACCACCGTACCCGGGGACTTTATTTTAACAATGTGGAGCTGCCCATTGACACCCGCTCCGAGGGCTTTAAGCTGATTACCCGGATTCAGGACGAGGCCCATCGTTTTGCCATCGAGTACCACCGTTCCCTGCGCAGCAAGACTCAGGTGAAATCAGTGCTGGACGACATTCCGGGGGTGGGGCCCGCCAGAAGGAAGGCTCTGATGCGCCGGTTTAAATCCATCGAAGAGATTCGTCAGGCTTCCGTGGAGGAGCTGGCGGCGCTGCCGGAGCTGAACAGACGGGCGGCTGAGGAAATATACGGCTTTTTCCGAAAGAAGGAGGAGACGCAGACAGATATCGTGAATGACGGCAGGGAATGCTGAAGGGGCGGCTGGCAGCCGCAGGCCGGAAGGACCGCGAAACATAACGAAAAGAACTTCCCATATATTTTAGCTTGTGTTACAATAAATACACTTAAGAGTCCGGCAGCCGCACGTTCTGCGCGCCGGAGGCTTCCAAACAGCACAGAAATGAGGGAAACAGGGAATGGAATATGTAACGCTGACTCGTATGATCGAAAAGATGAAGTTGGATAACCTGACTCCGGACATCGATATAAAGGGAATCCGTATCACACAGCCGGACATCAACAGGCCGGCCCTGCAGATCGCCGGGTATTTTGAGCATTTTGATGCCACCCGTCTGCAGATCGTAGGATTCGTGGAGTACACCTACATGGAGAGCATGAGCGAGGACAGAAAGAGGGAAATATATGATGAGTTTCTCAGCGGTGATGTGCCTGCCGTGGTGTTCTGCCGGGAAATGATGCCGGATCCCATTTTCATGCAGGCGGCACAGATCCATAAGGTGCCTGTCCTTTCCACCAAAAAGACCACATCTGCTTTTATGGCGGAAATCATTCGATGGCTGAATGTAAAGCTTGCTCCCTGCATCTCCGTCCACGGGGTGCTGGTGGATGTGTACGGCGAGGGCGTGCTGATCACGGGTGAGAGCGGGATCGGTAAATCGGAAGCGGCCCTGGAGCTGATCAAGAGGGGACACCGACTGGTGACGGACGACGTGGTGGAGCTGAGGAAGGTCAGCGACGATACGCTGATCGGCTCGGCCCCGGATGTGACGAAGCATCTGATCGAGCTGAGGGGCATCGGCATCGTGGATGTGAAGGCGCTGTTCGGAGTATCCGCGGTAAAGGATACCCAGGGCATCGACATGGTGATCCGCCTGGAGGAGTGGGACAAGGAAAAGGAGTACGACAGGCTGGGATTGGAGGAAAATTACACGGAGTACCTGGGCAACAAGATCGTATGCCACAACATCCCCGTCCGTCCCGGACGGAATCTGGCCGTGATCTGCGAGTCGGCCGCCATTAATCATCGTCAGAAAAAAATGGGGTACAATGCGGCGCAGGAGCTGTATACCAGGGTGCAGAATTCTCTGGCCAGGAAACGGGAAGAGGATGATGAATAAAAGAATAAAAACGAAAGGTGAGGGAAATTATGAGTAAGTATGCGTTTGGCGTAGACATCGGGGGAACCACGGTAAAGCTGGGTCTCTTTGACAAAGAGGGAAACATTCTGGACAAGTGGGAGATTCCCACCATATTGGACAATGAAGGAGCGGCCATCCTTCCTGATATTGCGAAAAGCATCCGCGGAAAAATGGAAGAAAAAGGGATCAGTGAGGCGGACCTGGTAGGAATCGGCATGGGCGTCCCCGGCACAGTGGACAAAAAAGGAAATCTGGGAGGGTGCGCCAATATTGCATGGAAATCCTTTAACATACCCGAGGCGGTGCAGGCATATATTAATGTACCGGTAAAGGCGGGCAATGACGCCAATGTGGCGGCCTTTGGTGAAATGTGGAAAGGCGCCGGCAAGGGCCATGAAAACGTAGTGGCGGTGACACTGGGAACCGGCGTGGGCGGCGGCATTATCGTGGAGGGAGAAATCCTGGCAGGATCCATCGGCGGCGGCGGTGAAATCGGTCATATCCATGTGGAGGATAACGAGACGGAGAGCTGCGGCTGCGGAAAGAAGGGCTGCCTGGAGGAATATGCTTCTGCCACGGGAATTGCCAGACTGGCCAGAAGGCGGCTGGAAAAGGATGACAAGCCAAGCGTGCTGAGGGGCGGACATATCTCTGCAAAAACGGTCTTTGACGCTGTGAAAGAAGGGGATGCGGTTGCCATAGAGGTAGCGGAGGAGTTTGGCCGGTATCTGGGAAAAGGTCTGGGTATTATAGCCGGTGTGGTGAACCCGGAGCTGTTTGTCATCGGCGGAGGCGTGTCCAAGGCGGGAGAGATTCTGCTGACCTTTGTGGAGCCCTGGTTCAGGAAGTACGTTTACAGAGAGTGCGCCAATGCCAAAATTGTGCTGGCCCAGCTGGGCAATGACGCCGGCATTATCGGAGCCGTGGGAATGGTGTTGAGATAATTTTCAAAGGGAAGCATGGGGGAAATTCAGGGAATGATCAGCGAAGCGGTTCTTGAGGGATTGCGAAATTATTTACCCGAAGAAAACATCCTGCTGCAGGAGCCGATGGCAGGCCATACCACCTTTCGGGTGGGCGGGCCTGCCGACTGTCTGCTGCAGCCGGAAGATGAGGAACAGCTTATAAATATACAGAAATACCTGCAGGCGGTGGGAATTCCCTGGTTTGTGGCCGGAAACGGAAGCAACCTGCTGGTCAGTGACCAGGGATACGCCGGCGTTGTTTTACAGATCGGACAGAAAATGAGCCGTATTACGGTGGAGGATTGTATTCTCCGGGCCCAGGCGGGTGCGTCCATGGCTCAGGCGGCCAGGGCGGCTTTGGAGCATGGGCTTACCGGACTGGAGTTTGCCTCCGGAATACCGGGGACCGTGGGAGGAGGCGTTGTCATGAACGCCGGAGCCTACGGAGGAGAGATGAGCCAGGTGGTGGAGCAGGTCAATGTGATCGACTGCCAGGGAGAGCGGATGGAGCTGCAGAGTGAAGCTATGGAATTCGGCTATCGTTCCAGCGTGATCCGGAACAATCCCTTTATTGTGACAGAGGTGGTATTTCGTCTGGAAAAAGGGGACAGAGAGCAGATTCGGAAAACCATGGAGGAGCTTGCGGTCAGGAGAAGGGAAAAGCAGCCCCTGGAATATCCCAGCGCAGGCAGTACCTTTAAGCGGCCTGAGGGTAATTTTGCCGGAAAGCTGATTATGGATGCAGGCCTTCGGGGCTTCCAGATCGGAGGAGCCAGGGTGTCCGACAAGCATTGCGGTTTTATTATCAATACGGGCGGAGCCACGGCCCGGGACATCAGGGATGTGATCATCCGGGTGCAGGAGCAGGTGAAGGACCGGTTCCGTGTGGAGCTGGAGACCGAGGTGGTGCTTCTGGGCTTTTAAGGGCAGATTGTGAGGAGCAATGAGATTTGTAGTAGTGACAGGAATGAGCGGAGGCGGCAAGAGCACCGCTCTCAAGATGCTGGAGGATACAGGGTTTTATTGCGTGGACAACCTTCCGGTGTCGTTGGTTGAGAAGTTTGTGGAGCTGGTCTCCATGCCGGGCAGTGAGGTCAGCAAGGTGGCTCTGGGGCTGGATGTGCGTTCGGATCAGTTTTTTGAGGACACTACCAGGATTTTGGAACAGTTAAAGCAGAAGGGCTGCAAGCTGGAAATCCTGTTTATGGAAGCGGATGAAAATATATTGATCAAACGCTATAAGGAGAGCAGGAGGATTCACCCCCTGGCAATGGACGGCAGGGTGGAGGACGGCGTCCGCAGAGAGCGGGACGTGCTGGAGACGATCCGGAGAAATGCGGATTATGTGATCGATACCACGAACCTTCTGACCAGAGAGCTTAAGGAGGAGCTTCACCGCATTTTTGTGGAGAACGAAGAATATAATAGTCTCATGGTGACGGTGATGTCCTTTGGCTTCAAGCATGGAATCCCGGCGGATGCGGATCTGGTGTTTGACGTGAGATTTCTTCCCAACCCGTTTTATATCGATGATCTGAAGCCCAAGACGGGAAATGACAGGGAGGTACAGGAATATGTGATGAGCTTTCAGGAGGCGGAGGTCTTCATGGAAAAGCTTACGGATATGATTCAGTTTCTGATTCCCAATTACGTGAAGGAGGGCAAATACCGTCTGGTAGCAGCTATCGGCTGTACCGGGGGGAAGCACAGAAGCGTCACGCTGGCCAATGAATTGTACAGGCGGATGAAGGATCAGGGTACCTACGGCATAAAGCTGTACCACCGGGATGTAGCGGGAACGGGAAGCTAGAGGCGTATGAATAGGAGTAAGAATGTCGTTTTCGAGTGAAGTCAAGGAAGAGCTGGCGGGGCAAATCAGTCCGGCAAGGCATTGTCAGATAGCGGAGCTGGCGGCGATTCTGAACTTTTGCGGGCAATACGGCCCGGATGGGGAAGGGCGTTATACCATAGGGTTTCAGACAGAAAATGAAGCCCTGTTCAGAAAAGGCTTTACATTATTGAAAAAAACATATAATATAAATGATGGTGTTACAATGGCAAAGCAGGATATCGAAGGTCTTCTGGATAAGGTCGGAAGTCCGGACGAGCCTGTGAGCAGTCTGATCATCAAAAACGCATGCTGTCAGAGAGCGTTTTTGAGGGGGGCCTTTCTCTGTGTCGGGTCCATGAGCGATCCTGTAAAGGGTTATCATCTGGAATTTGCCTGTACGAATGAGGCGAAGGCCAGACAGCTGCAGTCGGTCATGGGAGCCTTTGACATTGAGTCAAAGATCATCCTTCGGAAAAAGTATCACGTGGTGTACCTGAAGGAGGGAACCGGAATCGTGGATCTGCTCAATGTATGCGGAGCCCCGGTGTCTCTGATGAATCTGGAAAATCTCCGCATTCTGAAGGAAATGCGCAATTCCGTGAACAGACGGGTCAATTGTGAGACCGCAAACATTGCAAAGACTGTAGGTGCTGCCGCAAGGCAGGTGGCAGATATTGAATACATCAGGGAGCACTATGGTTTTGAGAATCTTCCCGAATCCCTGAGGGAGATGGCGCAGGTTCGTCTGGAATATCCGGACATACCGCTGAAGGAGTTGGGAGGCTTCTTCCAGCCGCCCATAGGGAAATCGGGTGTCAATCACAGGCTGCGTAAATTGAGTGAGCTTGCTGAAAGGGCAAGGCTTGGGGCGCGGACTGAAATGTGACGAAATAGAGGAGGAGTATCATTATGACAAAAAGAAACATTCAGGTCAGACTGGAGAACGGACTTGAGGCCAGGCCGGTGGCGCTGCTGGTTCAGGAGGCCAGCAAGTATGAAAGCACGATTTACATTCAGTCCGGGGAAAGAAGAGTAAATGCCAAAAGTATTATGGGCATGATGAGCCTGGGGCTGGACAACGGTGAAAAGCTGGAGGTATCTGCGGAAGGCACCGACGAACAGGCCGCTGTGGAAGGAATCGAGGAATTTTTGAGCGGTAAGGCATCATAGAATCAATATGAAAGGGGGCGGAGTCAATGGGAACATTGGGTCCGTCCCTGACTGTTTCAGGAGTATTTATGAAGAAAAAACTGTTATTTATATATAATCCCAAAGCGGGGAAGGCTCAGATTAAGTATAAGCTTTCGGAAATACTGGATCTGTTTACGACGGCGGGGTATGAGGTCACGGCAGTGCCTACCCAGAAGCGGGGAGATGCCTGCCGGGCGGCTGCGGATAGGACGGCGGATTATGAGCTGCTGGTCTGCGGCGGAGGGGACGGAACCCTGGACGAGGCAGTTACCGGCATGGTTCAAAGCGGCTTTCTGACGCCTATAGGATATATTCCTGCTGGCAGCACCAATGATTTCGGAGGAAGCCTTGGCCTGCCGAAAAGCATGGTGCAGGCGGCGAGGATTGCGGTGGAGGGCAGGAAATTTCCCTGTGATATAGGATCCTTTAATGATGACATTTTTGTCTATATAGCGGCATTCGGCCTTTTTACGGATGTGTCCTATGAGACAGGACAGGACATTAAGAATGTGCTGGGGCACATGGCATACCTGCTGGAGGGGATGAAAAGGCTTTCGGCTATCCGCTCCTTTTCCATGAAGGTGGTCTGCGGGGATACGGTTATCGAGGACGATTTTATATTCGGCATGATCACGAATTCTCTTTCCGTGGGCGGCTTTAAAAACATTACAGGGAAGAATGTGAGGCTGGACGACGGCGTATTTGAGGTGACCCTGATCAAACGCCCCAAAACGCCGGCGGAGCTGAATAATATCATCGCCTCCCTGCTGAACCGGGACATTGACGCTGCCGCCATGTACTGCTTTACCGCGGCGGAGATTATGCTGGAGTCCCCGGAGCCCGTGGCCTGGACTCTGGACGGAGAAAACGGGGGAAGTCATACAAGTGTGAGGATTACCAATATTTGTAAAGGGATTGAAATTATGGTGAAATAAATGATTCCCTTTTTGGACGAACTGTGATATATTTAACAAGGAAGCAGTCGCCGTCTGTCTTCTCCGGCAGTGAAGAATACGGAGGATGCAGAGGCGATGAAGATAAAGAAAGATAAAACGGAGGTATGTAACATGTTAGTATCTGCAACAGAAATGCTGAAAAAGGCAAAGGCAGGCCACTATGCGGTAGGCCAGTTCAACATCAACAACCTGGAGTGGACAAAGGCCATCCTTTTGACCGCAAAGGAGTGCAAGTCTCCCGTGATCCTGGGTGTTTCCGAGGGCGCAGGCAAGTACATGGGCGGCTATGACGTGGTGGTCGGCATGGTGAACGGCATGCTGAAGGATCTGGACATTGATGTTCCCGTAGCCCTTCATCTGGATCATGGTTCCTATGAGCACTGCTACAAATGTATCGAAGCGGGCTTCTCTTCCGTTATGTTTGACGGTTCCCACTATCCCATCGATGAGAATGTGGCTAAGACCACTGAGCTGGTAGCGGCTGCCCACGGTAAGGGAATTTCCATCGAGGCGGAGGTAGGCTCCATCGGCGGCGAGGAAGACGGCGTTGTAGGTATGGGTGAGTGCGCTGATCCCAAGGAGTGCAAGGCGATTGCAGATCTGGGTGTGGATTTCCTGGCGGCAGGCATCGGCAACATTCACGGAAAATATCCCGCAAACTGGCAGGGACTGAGCTTTGAGACTCTGGATGCGGTACAGCAGCTCACAGGAGAGCTTCCGCTGGTTCTGCACGGAGGCACAGGCATCCCGGCCGACATGATCAAAAAGGCCATCAGCCTGGGCGTTGCCAAGATCAATGTAAACACCGAGTGCCAGCTGGCATTTGCCGACGCTACCCGGAAATATATCGAGGCGGGCAAGGACCAGCAGGGCAAGGGCTTTGACCCCCGCAAGCTTCTGGCTCCCGGCTTTGATGCCATCAAGGCTACCGTAAAGGAAAAGATGGAGCTGTTCGGTTCCGTGGGCAAGGCGTAAAAAAGGATTCTTGGAAAATCCGGGGCAGGCTGCTGCAGGGCAGCCTGCTTCTTTAATTATTTCTTAATGTTACGGAATTATTTTTGTAGAGGTTTGAAAAGAAATTTAAATTTCTCATAACAATGTTTAATTCCAGGGCACCTGTATTGTTTTGCCGAAAAATCCCCGCTATAATAGCTTCATTGGGATCCAGGCCGCTCAGACAGTATACTGAGGGACGAAAAGGATTCCCTTGAAGGAAAGGTGGGGTGTGTGGTGAAACAAAATGTTGTGGAGCGCATGAGACAGCTGCAGCTGATGCTGTTTTTGATTGTGGTGATTCTCCTGCTTTTCGGGGGATGCGGTGACGCCGGCGCGCAGGATGGCCGCATTATTTTGAAGGCGGCTGTGTGGCAGGGCAGAGACAACGGAGATTTTCTCCGGCAGGTAGAAGCGTTTAATGAAAATAACAGCGAATACTATGTGGAAATTGTGGAGTATGAATATCCGGAATCCCAGGGGGACCTCTATGAAAGACTGACCAAGGATATTCTGGCAGGAAAGGGTCCCGACATTATCAATCTGGGAAGCGGGGACAATCCCATGGCCTTGGCAGCAGGGAAGCTGACAGAGGATTTATTTCCGCTCATGGAAGCGGATGAAGAGTTCATCCGGGAAGACTATTATGAAAATATTCTGGAGGCCTTTTCCCTTGGGGACAGTCTGTATACACTGCCGGTGAGCTTTTCCATCTACACTTTTGCCGGTGAGGAGGAGAGGCTTGGAGCCTATCTTACCCTGGAGCAGGGTGAAAACGGAAATTACCATACCTGGACCGTGGACCAGCTGATGCAATGCTGCAATGCCCTTGGGGTGGACGGTAAGGAAATATATCTGTTTTCCGGAATGGAGCCCAAGCTGGGAACCTTTGGACATATATGCTATGCCAGTCTGGACAACTATGTAGATTGGGATAAGAACCAATGCCATTTTGGAGAGGAAGGATTTGTCGGCCTGCTGAACTTTGCGGACAGGTTTCCTCAGGAATTTGCCTGGAGAGAGGATTATTCCTTCAGGGGATTTTTCCGGGAGGGGAAAATACTGCTCTATTCAGCTCATATATCCAACATATGGGAGATGGCCGTTGCAGAGGAGCTGTTTCCCGGCGGCAAAATTGTATTTCCCGGATACCCTGTAGCTGACGGACAACAAAAGAGGGGCGGTGCGGTGGCGCGTCCCTGGGGGGATTTTCTGTGTATCAGCGCGGCCAGTTCCCATAAGGAAGGGGCATGGGAATTCCTCAAAAGCTTTCTTACCCCGGAATATCAGTGTCAGGTCATGGGAATTCCTCTATTGAGGGAGGCCTCGGAGGAACGGATTCAGAGCGCGTTGATTCCTGAATATGAGACTGTAGACGGAGAACAGGTTCTCAAGGTGCAATATGAACAGGCCATTGTGGAGGAAGAGAGCATTCGGCTGACGGCGGCTTCCGAAGCTCAGGCTCAGGCATTTCGGGAATTGATTGAATCGGTTCACCGCTGCCAGGAAATGGATCAGACGCTGTACGATATCGTGCTGGAGGAAGCGGATATTTTTTTCTCGGGGGACAGGACGGCGGAGGAGACGGCGTCGATTATTCAGGATCGGGCAAAAGTATACATGGGTGAGAAAATTCGGTAAAAGGTGATTTGGTCTGTGGTATCTGCGGCAGCAGGCTCAGAATTTGCCGGGAGGGGAGGACTGCTGCTATGGCACAGGTGCTGGAGCTCTATGAAAAAAAGATTCTTAAGGATGAGGAGTTCCCGATCCAGCTGTTTATCAACAGAGTCGGCAGAAAGGGCAATTACTTTGACCCTCATTGGCACGAGCATATTGAATTGCATTATGTGGTTTCAGGGCGGGGCATATTTCGCCTGGACCAGAATGAGATAGAGGCGGTAAAGGGGGATCTGGTCATTGCCAACAGCAATATTCTCCATGAGGGAATATGCGAAGGCACACAGCTGGAAGCGCTGGTGGTCATTTTTGCCATGGAGGATTTTTCCAGGGAGCTGGCCGACAAAAATATTATTTTTCAGCCGCTGATTCATGGGGATGAAGAGATCAGCCGTATAATGCTCAGCATTCACCAGGAGTATCTGGGGCAGGAGATCGGCAGCAGGCTGGTGTGTAAGGGGTATCTGCTTCAGCTGCTGGCCTATCTGGTAAGGCATTATGCCCAGGAAATTCTCTCGGAGGAGGACAGCCTGAAGCGCCGGATCAAGCTGGAACGGCTTAATATTGTGTATCAGTATATTGAGGAGCATTATGCGGAGCCGGTGAGCAACCGTGAGCTGGCCGGACTGATCCATGTGAGCGAAGGGCGTTTTAACCATATTTTCAAGGAAAGCACGGGACAGGCGCCCCTTCAGTATATCAATGAGATCCGCCTGCGGAAGGCCCTGAACCTGCTAAAGCAGGGAGACTTCACCGCCGCCCAGGTGGCCGGCGCAGTGGGTTTTTCCGATTACAATCATTTTGGCCGCCTTTTCCGGCGGTATTTCGGGTGCACACCTATGGAGGTCCGAAAGGAATAGCACCGTTACTTTTCACAGGCAGGGGGGATAAAAAGCTTTGGGCAAAATAGCAAAATCGTATGAGTTTACAGCAGAAGAAATCTATCTTTCTTCTGCTGGTTTTTTTATGATAAATTTTACAGACAGCTGTGAATTGTCGATACAATTTATGACATAGTGCCATATAGTCAAAGCATTATGACAAAAGAGTATTGGACGATTGAATGAAGAAACTAGGAGGGACAGCAATGAAATTAGGAACATTTACAGTAGTTTTGGGTGATCTGCCTCTGGATGAGGCCTGTGGGTTCCTGGCAGAAAACGGCGTGCAGATGGTGGAGATCGGCTGCGGGGGATTTCCCGGCAAGGCACATTGCGATGCAGCCCAGCTTCTGGCAGACGAGGGCAGGAGAAAAGCATTTCTGGACACAATCCACAAGCATGGTCTGGAGATCAGCGCGCTGAGCAGCCACGGAAATATGGTACATCCGGATCCGGAGACAGCCAAGCGGTTTGACGACGATCTGACCAATGCCATATTGCTGGCGGAGAAGCTGGGAGTGCCAGTGGTCAATACCTTCTCGGGATGCCCCGGAGGAAGCCCTGAGGACAAAACACCCAACTGGGTTACCTGTCCCTGGCCGGATGACTTTTCGGAGATTCTGGAATATCAGTGGAATGAGGTGCTTATTCCCTACTGGAAGAAAAAGACAGCCTTTGCCAGAGAGCATGGCGTACATAAGATCGCTCTGGAGCTGCATCCGGGCTTCTGTGTGTACAATACGAAAACGCTTCTTAAGCTGCGGGAGGCCGTGGGACCGGAGATCGGTGCAAACTTTGACCCCAGCCATCTGATCTGGCAGGGAATGGATCCCTGCGTATCCATCCGCGAGCTGGGCAAGGCAGGCGCGTTGTTCCATTTCCATGCAAAGGACACAAAAGTAGATCCCGTAAATACAGCAATAAACGGCGTATTGGATACCACTCATTATGGAAACGAGCTGGAGCGCTCCTGGATCTTCCGCTCTGTGGGCTATGGCCACGGAGAAGATTATTGGAAGGCTATTGCTTCCGAGCTGCGTCTGGCGGGCTATGATTATGCCATCAGCATCGAGCATGAGGACAGTCTGATGTCCGGCAGAGAGGGTCTGCTGAAGGCCATCCAGTGTCTGAAAAATGTGCTGATCTTTGAGGACAGAGGAAATATGTACTGGGCCTGAAATTGTATTCACTTGGCGGCTGATTCACGGCTTTGCCGGGAACAGCAGCACCTGGTTGATTGTCCAGAGAAATATAAAGCTTGTGTATGGAGGTTGAAATGAAACATACTTTGGCGATAGTGGGCTTCGGCGGCATGGCCGGCTGGCATTATGATTTGATTCAGGACATAGAGGATCTGACTGTGGCCGGGATCTGGGACATCAAGGAAGAACGAAGGGATTACGCGGCATCCCGGCAGATTCATGTGTATGAAAGTCTGGAGGATCTTCTGGCGGATGAGTCGGTGGATCTGGTGTTGATCGCCACTCCCAATGACGTGCATAAAAGCATCGCCATTCAGGCAATGGAGGCAGGAAAGAATGTGGTGTCGGAGAAGCCGGTGACGCTGTGCTCCAACGATCTGCAGGAGATGATAGACGCGTCGGCGAGAACGGGAAAGTTTCTGACAGTGCATCAGAACCGCCGCTGGGACGAGGACTTTCTCACGGTGAAAAAGGTATTGGACGAGGGCCGTCTGGGAGAGATTTTCCGTCTGGAATCCAGAGTGCATGGTTCCCGGGGGATTCCGGGAGACTGGCGCCAGGAAAAGGAACACGGCGGCGGCATGGTGCTGGACTGGGGCGTGCATCTGCTGGATCAGGCGCTGCTGTTCTTCCCCGGTGTAAAGCTGAATACAGTGTATGCCACACTGACCAATGTGACGAATCAGCTGGTGGACGACGGGTTTACGGCAGACTTGGGATTTGCCAATAATGTACATATTCTGGTGGAAGTGGGAACCAGCAACTTTATCAATCTGCCCAGGTGGTATGTGCTGGGAACGGACGGCACCGCCATGATCGAGGACTGGGGCAAGGATATCAGGATTGTGCGTGCTCTGGGGGTGGATGAGAAGGACGTGGTGCCCGTGAGAACGGCGGCTGGGCTGACCAAGACCATGGCGCCCAGGCGGGATGACAGCATCCACACAGAGAGCGAGCCGGAGCAGAAAAGCGATATCAGGGAATTCTATCAAAATGTGATGGCGGTGCTGGAGGGCCGGGAGGAAAGCAGGATCCGGCTGCCGGAGGTTATGAGAGTCATGAGGCTGATGGAAGCGATTTTTCAGTCGGCACAGGAAAAACAGGTGGTCGTATTTGAGCAGTGAGGAGGTTTTGCATGGAAAAATTACCGATTGCGGTACAGGTCTATTCCGTGAGGGAGGAGGCCGCTGCCGATTTTGATGGTACGATGGCACGGCTGGCCGGCATGGGCTATGAGGGTGTGGAGCTGGCAGGGCTTTATGGAAAGACCCCCGGGGAGATTCGCGCCTGCCTGGATCAGCACGGCTTGCAGGCAGTCAGCGCCCATGTTCCACTGGATGAGTTTTTAAAGGATATGGATGGTACGGTAAAAGCTTATGGTGAGATCGGATGCCGTTTCCTGGCCATTCCCTGGCTGGATTCCGAAAGATGGTACGGGGGAAGCGGTTATAAAGAGCTGTTGGACAGGATTTCCGAAATTGCGGAAGGGTGCCGGCAGGCGGGAATACAGCTGCTCTATCACAATCATAGCTTTGAGTTTGAAAAGACGCCGGAAGGCGGCTTTCAGCTGGATGCCTTTTATGAAGAACCCGGGACTGCGGGACTGGCGGCGGAGCTGGACCTGTGCTGGGTGAAGGTGGGCGGAGCAGATCCGGTGGAATATCTGAAAAAGTACAGCGGGCGCTGTCCGGTGGTACATGTGAAGGATTTTGTGAGAGAGGATGAAGTCACGCTGGTGGCCGTGGGCGACGGCGAGCTGGAGGTGGAGGCTGTGATCCGTCAGGCGGCAAAGAGCC
Organism: uncultured Lachnospiraceae bacterium; assembly: GCA_947177445.1. Lineage (GTDB taxonomy): Bacteria > Bacillota > Clostridia > Lachnospirales > Lachnospiraceae > Acetatifactor. The sequence goes on from CAMWUL010000002.1 coordinate 116,879, forward strand.
GTGCCGGCTGGCTTGTGGTGGAGCAGGATGACCACAAATACGGTAATCCTATGGAAAATATGAAAAAGAGTATTGACTGCATCAGAAGTATAATGGAGAAGTGACGGAAACAGGAATGTAACAGAAACAAAAATGCAGGAAAAACAGGAAAAGTAACGGAAAATAACAGAGCAACAAAAATGCGGAAGAATGTAAAAGCGGAGGTAAGACAATGAAAAAACTGAAAATCGGCATTGTGGGCTGCGGCGGAATTGCAAACAATAAGCATCTGCCTGCAATCAAGAAAAACGGTCATTTTGAGGCGGTGGCGTTCTGCGACCTGATCGAGGAGAAGGCTGTAAAGGCAAAGGATGAGTACGGTACGGCGGATGCCCGGGTCTACACGGATTATCAGGAACTGATAAAGGAGGACCTGGATGCCGTATATGTGCTGACGCCCAACAACGCCCATGCACCGGTGACCATTGCGGCGCTGAAGGCCGGAAAGCATGTTATGTGTGAGAAGCCCATGGCCAAGACCTACGCGGAGGCTAAGGAGATGGCCCAGACGGCCAGAGAGACCGGAAAGATCCTGACCATCGGTTACCAGAACCGTTACAGAGGGGACTCCCTGTATTTGAAAAAGGCCTGTGAGAACGGAGATCTGGGAGAGATCTACTATGCCAAGGCACACGCCATCCGCAGGAGAGCGGTTCCCACCTGGGGCGTATTCCTGGATGAGGAAAAGCAGGGCGGCGGTCCCCTGATCGACATCGGCACCCACGCGCTAGATCTGACGCTGTGGATGATGGACAATTATGAGCCGGAGTCCGTGACCGGTTCCGTATTCCGCAAGCTGGCGGATCAGAAGGATACCGGAAATGCCTGGGGCGACTGGGATCCCAAGGAATTTACGGTGGAGGATTCCGCTTTCGGATTTATCAAGATGAAGAACGGCGCTGTCATTAACCTGGAGGCATCCTGGGCGCTGAATACTCTTGAGGTGGACGAGGCCAAGACCAGCCTGTGCGGCACAAAGGCCGGCGCCGATATGAAGGATGGACTTCGGATCAACCGGGTACAGTACGGCAGACAGTGTGTGGAAAAGCCGGATCTGAACGCAGGCGGTGTGGCATTTTTTGACGGAGCGGCAGCGAATCCGGAGGATACGGAGCAGAAGGTCTTCTACGAGGCTATCGTAGACGGAAAGCCTCTGACGGTGGAGCCGGAGCAGGCGCTGGCCGTGACCCGGATCCTGGAGGCGATTTATGAGTCGGCCAGAACGGGAAAAACCGTTTATTTTGAATAAAGACTGGGGGTATAAGCATGAATCTGGGAATTATTTCATGGATCCGGGAAGAGGACTTTGCCTGGGCCAAGAATAAGGGAATGGCATTTGTGGAGCTGGATGTAAATGACAGGGCGGAGGAATTTCTGGAGCACCTGGAGGACGTGAAGGAGTTCAGCAAAAAGTATGAAATGCCTGTAGGAGCCATAGGACGCTGGGGCAGCAACCGGATCTGTAAGGAGGGCACCTGCCAGGATGAGCTGGAGCTGGAATATCGGCTCATCGACAGCGCGGCTGAACTTGGCTGCGGCGTGTATATTACAGGCTGCAATTATGTGGAGGAGCTGTCCTACTATGAAAACTGCGGCCATGCCATTCATTATTTTGAAAAGCTGATTGCCCATGGGAAAGAGAAGGGCGTCAGAATTGCCACCTATAATTGCCGGTGGAATAATTTTGTATGTGATCCCATGGCGTTCACGGTGATTCACGGTTATCTGAAGGAGCTGTACATCAAATATGATCCTTCCCACTGCATTCATGCGGGCGGTGATTATCTTCAGGAGGCCCGGGACTGGGGAAAGCGTTTTGCCCATGTACATATCAAGGGCTCCCTGGTAATCGGCGGACAGCACTTTGATGATCCGCCGGCAGGGCTTGACATGACCAACTGGAGAGCTTTTCTTGCAATTCTGCATGCCAAGGGCTATTGCGGGAATCTGAGTATAGAGCCCCACTCCGCGAACTGGCAGGGAGAGCTGGGGGAAAAGGGCGTGGATTATACCATTTCCTATATCCGGCCTCTGATGCTGTAGGGTAACAGATATATAATCACTTGAAAAAGGTGCCATTGTATGAGAAAATATCATACAATGGCACTAAAAAATTGTTGATGGAGGTATGTATCAAAATGAAGCTGGTGACATTTAACATCCGCTGCGACTATGAGCAGGACGGAGATAACAATTTCTGTTTTCGCAAGCCTTTGATCCTGGAGAAGCTCCGGCAGGAAAAACCGGACGTGATTTGCTTTCAGGAGGTGCTGCCTCATGTGGCGGTCTGGCTGAAGGAGGCGCTGGCGGAATATTATGTGATTGGCTGCGGGCGGGATGAGGAGCTGGGTAACGAACAGATGACTGTCGCTTATCGGAAGGACAGCATGAATCTGATTCAGATGGAGACCTACTGGCTGTCGGAGACGCCATATGTGCCCGGCTCCCGTTATCCGGAACAGAGCACCTGCCCCAGAACCTGCACGGAAGCCGTGTTTGAGGAAACAGGAACAAAGCAGATCTATCGGATCGTCAATACCCATCTGGACCATGTGGGCTCTCTGGCCAGGCAGCTGGCTATGAGGCAGATTGCTGATAAGCTGGAGCGAAACCAGCTGTTCTCCCAGGCCCCTGTGATCGTTGCCGGAGATATGAATGCAGAGCCGGACAGCGAAGAGATCTCCCTGATGAAGGACCGGGGATATACAAATGTGACAGAGGGGATCGGCGTTACCTTTCATGATTATTTCAGAGAAGGGCCCCAGGAGTGTATTGATTACATATTTACCAAAGGTCTGAACTGTGAAAGCCTGGTGAAATGGACAGATGTTAAGAACGGAGTCTATTTGTCTGACCACTATCCCATATGCGCTGTATTGGGCATATAAAAAAGCCCTGAAAAGGGAGGATGCCAAGGAACCAGGTTCCTTGGCACTTATTATGAAAAAGTTATTTAGTAAACAGTTAACTGTGACTGGCGATTTGGTTGTTTGTTGTTTGCTATGGTCTTAGTATAGGGTATAGAAATGTCTAAAGAATGATTGGGGAGTAAAGAAACCTTGAATTAATTGTAAACAAAATATGAACTCAAAGCTTTTCCGGTTCCGGGTATTCTTCCCCAAAGCAATCTACCGTAACATGCTCCATAATCTGATCCTCACGGGGTCTGTCAGAATAGTCTACGGCGGTTTCGGCAATACGGTTTACCGTATCCATTCCTTCGATAACCTTGCCGAAAGCAGCGTAAGCGCCGTCCAGATGAGGGGCATTTTTATGCATGATAAAGAACTGAGAGCCTGCAGAGTTGGGATCCATTGCCCTGGCCATGGACAGGACGCCTTCCGTGTGCTTCAAGGTGTTGGAAACGCCGTTCTGGGAGAATTCACCCTTGATGCTGTAACCGGGACCGCCCATGCCGTTCCCGTCCGGACAGCCGCCCTGGATCATAAAGCCCTTTATGACACGGTGAAAGATCAGGCCATCATAGAACTTTTTGTTCACAAGGCTGATAAAATTATGAACGGAGATGGGCGCCACATCGGGATACAGCTCCAGACGGATAATGTCTCCGCCTTTCATTTGAATAGTAACAACAGGATTTTTTGCCATTATAGTTGTCCTTTCTGGTTAAAATATAGTAAAGCAGACAAGCGGCAGTTCGTACTGCGCTGGCCATCATTATACGCTAAAAGCGGGATAAGGTAAAGAGGGAAGTGAACAGGGTGTGTGAGCTGAATGATAAAAATTTAGACGGAATCTGTATGGACGGAATATACCTGGACAGAATTCAGGTCCGGCGGGAGAAGGCTTCGGCCTTGGAGGAAAAGAAATGGCTGTATGTAACAGATGACGCAGTGACGGCCAGGAGGCTGCGGGATCAGGGAGAGGCCGTTCTGATCTGGTTCCATCAGGGAAATCAGGATCAGGACTTTTCTGATTTTGTGTTTGCTGCGGAGGATCCCCGGCACCTGGACCCGGAGTATGTAGAAAAGGTCTACCGGAGACTGAAGGGGCTTTCCTGGGATATTCTGGAGACGCCGCGGTGCCTGGTTCGGGAAACCTCCGTGGAGGATGTGGAGGACTTTTACAGGATCTATGCGGATCCCTCCATCACCAGGTTCATGGAAGGCCTGTATCCGGATATAGAGCAGGAAAAGGCCTATGTCAGGGAATATATTGAGAAGGTATATACCTTTTTTGAATTTGGTGTATGGACTGTGGCGGAGAAGGAGAGCGGGAATGTGATCGGAAGAGCCGGCTTTTCCTATCGGGAGGGATTTGCGGAACCGGAGCTGGGCTTTATCATAGGCGTTCCCTGGCAACGCCGGGGATATGGGGAGGAGGTCTGCCGGGCCATTATGAAATATGGATGGGAGACCCTGGGCTTTGAGAGCGTGCAGGCACTGGTAGAGGCAGATAACGAAATCTCCCTGCGCCTCTGCCGCCGGCTGGGCTTTTGCCAGACTGAGCTGATTACTCTGAACGGAAAGACATACCGGCGGCTTGTGGCGGGGAGACCTTGAATCAATGCTATTTGGTATAAAAAATCTGTGCAATGGGCGAGTCGGGAGACAGGATCAGAGTTTTGCTGCCGCCCTGCATGGAAATTTTCAGTGCATCCAGGCTTCTGACAAAAGAGTAAAATTCCTGCTTGGAGGGATCGTTGTAGGCCTCGGAAAGAATGCGCATGTATTCTGCCTCGCCCTCTGCAATCAGGATTTCGGCATCCTTCTCGGCATCGGAAAGCATAACGGTCACTTCCTTGTCAGTGGTGTTGCGAATTTTTTGGGCCTCTGAGCTTCCTTCTGCCGTGTAGGTAGCTGCGATGTTGTCCCTCTCAGAGATCATGCGCTCGTAGACGGCAGCCTTGTTGTCGCTGGGAAGATCCAGTTTTTTGATTTCGAAGGACAACAGCTCTATTCCGTACTGCTCCAGGGAAGTACCAATATTGGCAATAATGGCGAAGGACAGAGCCCCGCCCCGTCCTGAGATTACGTCATCCTGGGGAGTGCTGCTGATCACGGTTTTAGTGGAGTAGTACACAATGGCATCCAGGCGGTTTTCCGCGCTGGAAATTGAGGAATTCAGGGTCTGTGCAAATTTTTGCGGATCTACGATCCGCCATAGAATATAGCTGTCACAAATCATGGTTTTCTTGTCGCTGGTAATGACGTCAGAGGGAGACAGGTCATACAGCAACGTCTGCTTGGGCAGAGTGTCCACGCTCTGAATAAAAGGAATTTTGAAGCTGACACCGGCCTCGGCCACTACATGGTCGATCCTGCCGAACTGGCGGATCAGGCTGTATTCATTTTCCTGAGTGATTACGATGCTGGAAGCCCCTGTGACCAGAAGGGCCAGCAATATTACCACAAGAGAAATTCTTTTTACGGTCTTCATAAACTTATACCTCCTAGTCTTCCTGATCATCCTGGCTGGAAGTCCTGTTTCCGTTCTCAGGAGCAGCGCCGCGGTCACTGCTGTTAGGGTTACTGCCATAGTCGTTGCTGCTGTCAGTGCCATTTTCCACGCTGCCGTTATCGGAGCTGGCTGTAAAGGGCTCGATGGGATAGATGGTCTGCAGGCTGCCTCCAGGACTTTCAATAATCACCTTCAGCCCCGGCAGCACATCTTCCATAGCCTCATAGAACATACGCTGTCTGGTGACAGCCGGATTTTTAATATATTCCTGATACATGGCGTTGAAGCGGGCCACCTGAGCGGTTGCTTCGTTAATGCGCTCTGTCTTTTGAGCTTCCGCATCCTTAATAATACCGTCCGCTCTGGCCTGTGCCGAAGGCAGCTGCTCATTTCGGTACTTGTTGGCGTTGTTCAGCGCGGTTTCCTTGCCCTGCTTTGCAGTCTCCACCGCTTTAAATGCTTCCATAACCTCTGTGGTGGGAGGCTCGGCATCCTGGATGGTAATATTCATAAGCTGGATACCGATATCCTGCAGCTCCAGCTCCGCCAGGATTTTCTCCCGGATGGCAGCCAGAATTTCATTCTTTCCGGTGGTCAGTACATCATCCACAGGATAGCCGCCTATGACGGTGCGGATACAGCTCTGGCAGATATTCCGAAGAATATCCAGGGGATTTTTGGATGCAAACAGCGCTCTGACAGGATCACTGTAACGATATTCCACATAGAAATCAACGTCGATAAAGTTGAAGTCCGAGGTGATCATCAGAGATTCATCCTCGTTCACCATATTATCATCGGTGGAGTAGCCAATGGCAAAGCCCTGGATGGTAGTGTTTACCTTCCGAACCTGCTGGATAAAGGGGATCTTAAAGTGGAGCCCGGGCTCCGTCACCGCCTGAGCCTTTCCCAGAGTAATCAGCACCGCCTGCTCCTGCTCTTTGATCTCATAGGCGGAATTCATAATCAATATGACTGCGGCCACCAGAACTGCCGCGATGCAGGCTATTTTTCCTCCATAGCTCTTGCGGGGAATATTTGACTTTCCTCCGTCCATTGTTTCGAAACCATTCTTTCTGTTGCGAAAAGAATCACCGTTCATAAATTTTCGCCTCCTTCAGCTGGATGTTAAGTTTATCATACCGACTTTGCCGGGAAATTACAATAAAAAGTGGCGCACATTATAAAAAGCTATAGTGCATAAATAGTTACTTTTCACGGGTAGGGACCGCGAGGTGTTTTTGTGCGCTGTTTGCACAAAA